>JBGTHH010000629.1:0-3662 GCA_041746275.1 Pirellulaceae bacterium
GACGCGATTGAACGTACTCGTGATAGTAGGAACTCGCTTGATAGCGTTCCTTCCACTCGGCGGGCGATTGTTGCTTGAGTCGTTGATAGATATCACCCAGTCGCGCGACTTCAAAATACTCCAGCGCCTCGGCGGGCGAGCCGTAGAACGCGAGGACGCCGCCCTCCGCGAGGATGGCCAGCAGATGGCAATTCTGCTCGACATAGCTCAGGCTGTGAGTCACGCAGACGATCGTCTTGCCTTGGTCCGCCATGTGGCGAAACATTTGCATCATTTCACTGTCGGTTTGCTCGTCCAAGCCCGACGTGACTTCATCCAAAAAGATTAAGCTGGGATTACTGATCGCCTGATTTGCCCAACTGGCGCGTTTGATTTGGCCGCCGCTGAGCTGTCGAATGCGCGTGAACTGCCGCTGCACGAGGTTGACGGTTTCGAGGGTCGCGTCGATGCGTTCGTCGATATCGTGTGCCGAAAGGTCGGCTGGCAGTCGCATCTTGGCCGTATACCACAAGGCGGTCTTCAGCGGCAGGATATCGTGCAAGACATCGCGTTGCGGCACCACGGCGAGGTTCTGCTTCAGAGCCTCGAACTGGGTGTATAGGTTCTCGCCATTCAACAGCACGGTGCCTCCATCGGCGGGAACACGGGCGCTGAGCGCCGACAGGAGCGTCGTTTTTCCCGATCCACTGGGGCCCAGGATACAGACAAACTCCCGCGGACGAACCACCAACGAGACGTCATCCAGAATGACTTTCGGCTGCCCTCGGTGTTTGCGATCGGGCACATGTCGCACCAAATGGAGTCCGACTAACTCCACGTTGTTATCGTGCGACAGCGGGTAGAGCGACTGGCGGCGGTAAACCAGCGTATGCGAACCGATCCGAATGCGACTCCCTTCATGCAGGATGGTCGGTTTCCGGATTGGCTGGCCATCCACGAAGGTGTGGTTGGTACTGTTCAGATCCGTGATCGTGGCAATCGTACCCTGGCGGATGATCGACGCATGCACGCGCGAGGCACGGACATCCGGCAGGCAGATGTCGTTACGCTGTGGATCTCGACCAATCAACATACGGGCTTCCCGCACCAGGACTTCCCCTGGCAACTCGAGCGGGACCAGCGGCTCCATCAACTCACGGATACCACCGATGGGAAGTCGCAGGGTTTCGCCGGTTCCGAGGTCATTCGTAAGCTCCGGAAGGGAAAACGATTCGGCGACATCACGTACCTGCCCCACCAGCCAGTCCCGCATCGCGTAGGATGTCGCCGCAACGGGATCTTCGTGATCGACGAACACGAACAGACGATGGGCGACTTGAATAATGGCGAGATGCGACAGTGGTACTGGATCATCAATCGCCAGTTGATTCAGGCTGATGGCGTGGCCATCGCTGGGCTCCACAAACCACCGCTGCCCATCGTGACGCAGACGAAACAGAATGCCCCGGGTGTGGCAATCGGTCAGGCTGATATCCGCCTGCTCGCCCGTCCCCACGGCGACACTTGGCAATCCGCTTAACGGATAAGCCTGCTCCGAGGCAACATCGTAGAGGTGGGGAAAATGATCGCGTTTCATGGCGGCAGTTGCCAATGTAGCACTGACTCCGCGATCAGACATCCCCTAGCTGCGATCAAATCCCATCGACCTAGCCCGCAAGTTTCTTCAGTGCCTCGGCGGCGGCGCGTCGCACGAACTCGACCTCGTCGTTATCGCGAACCTGCTCCAACCGAGCTTGGGTGACCTTATCGGCCGCTCCCAACTCGCCGAGCATCGTCACCGCGCCGACACGCACCATCTCGCGGTCATCCTCGAGCGCCTTCAAGAGCAGTCCCGTGGCTTTAACGCGACGGATCGGATTGCCAGGCTGAATCTGCCACAAGGCAAACACGCTCGCGGCGCGAACGATCAAATTCTCGCTCATCTCCGCGCGTTGGAGTGCGGGAACGGCGGCGCGGGCCTCGCCGCCCATCTTGCCCAAGGCATAACAGGCACTCGCGCTCACAGACTCCTTGTCCGACGCCAGTGCTTTGACCAACGTGGGAATGGCCTCCTTGGCTTCGGGACCGATGGCGGACAGAGCGAAATGGGCCTCGCGAATGAACTCGATATCTTCGGGACTGTCCGTCTGCTTGCCGAGAGCGTCAACGAGCGCGGGAACGGCCGACGCACCTTCGCGTCCGAGCCGCGCGATCAGCAACACGGCGTAGTGCCGCAAAGCTGGATTGGCGAGGGCATCATCGATGTGGCTGAGCGCCTGCGGCCCCAGGTTCGCGAGTGCCTCGATGGCATTGGCCACCACGGTGGGATCTTTGTCTTCCAGCGCTTTGACTAGCAAGGGAGCCACGAGTTGTCGATCCACGTCGAATTCGACGATGGCTCGCGCGGCGGCTTGTCGAACATGCACGTCCGTGCTCTCGAACGCACTCAGTATCATTCGAACCGCTTGGTCGAGCATTTGTTTGTTACCTGGGTTGGTGCGAGCCAGAGCCCAGGCGCTGATGGTCCGCGTGAACTCATCATCGCTGGCGATCGCGCGCTGCAACGACTCGAAGGCCGCCGCATCCGTACCGATGTTACCTAGTGCATAGATGGCCGCGTAACGTACGTGCTTGAACTCGTCCTTATCCACCAGCGCGGCGATTTCAGGAATCGCTGGCTTGGAAGCCGAGCCGATCTGCCCTAACGCGACCAAAGCCTCGAGACGGACATCGGGATCGCGGGCCTTTAAGACTGCGCGCAGATCGGGGACCGCGTCGGCGGCATCCGGGCCGATATCGGCCAAGGCCAGACAGGCCCAGTATTGCGCTGCTTCGTGCTTCAACGCTTCACGCAGCCGCGGCACGGCGTCCTTCCCCTGCTCGGCCAACGATTGCAAGGCGGGCAGGATGATCGAAACATCTCCCTCCTCAAGGATTCTCATCACCAAAGGCATCGTGCGCTCTTGTGGGGGATCGAGCATGCGTAGAGCTCGGAGCGTCGAGCGGCGCACCAGCGGGTCCTTGTCGAATGCATTCTCGATGAGGGCATCCGAGGCACCAATGGCGGCGGGCTTGCCGATTCGACCGAGAGCGTACGCCGCATAGGCTCGCACCTTGGGATGTTCGTCCTTGAGCGCCTTGGTCAACTGCGGAACTGCCGCTTCAGCCTGGGGGCCGATCGCCCCGAGCGCTCGGGCGGCACGCCAACTATGCTCGCGATCCGTGTGACCCAAAGCTTCGATTAAAGCCGGTACGGCGGAGGCCGCTTGCGGACCGAGTTCGGAGAGGGCCTCCAAGGCTTGATCGCGCACGCTTTGATCCGCGCTGCCGAGATCCTGGATCAACTTCGGAAGTGGTGCTTCGTCCGCCGCCAGGCGTGCGGTGACCAACAGAAGAACCGACAACGAAATCGCCGAGAGGAGTGTTGGACGCATGGTCAAATCCCGAGTTGATGGTAGCTGTGAGCGTGGAGAAACAAAGGCAACTCAATCGTCGATCCGAGTGACGATCAGCCAGCCTGAAAGCCAGCTTCAAAGGAGAGACTTTCCAGAAACTTACGAGCTTCGATGGAAGCATTGCCGCCGAACTGTCGAGAGTGGTTTCGCAATTCCTCCGTCATCTGACCGGCAAGTTGCTTAACCTCCAGATACTGCTGCGGCGTGAAGTAACCCTTTTCCGCCCGA
>JBGTHH010000630.1:0-3927 GCA_041746275.1 Pirellulaceae bacterium
AAACGGTTTCACGTCCGCGATGGACAGGGGATCAAGCAGTGGAAGCGAGGCGGTTTCAAGTTTGGCATTCTCACGGCGCGGACATCCCACATCGTCAAGCTGCGATCGGCGGAGTTGGGCGTGGACGTCGTTCGTCAGGGATTTGAAGAGAAACTGTCGGTGGCTCAGGAAGTGATCACCGAGTTCAAGTTACGGGCGGAGCAGGTCTGTTTCATTGGCGATGACCTGCCCGATTTGCCCGTCATGCGCGCCGTCGGATTGGCCGTCGCTGTGGCGGACGCTTGCGAGGAGGTTCGCGCTGGGGCTCACTACGTCACGAAACTGCCGGGCGGCCATGGCGCGGTCCGCGAGGCGATCGAGTACATCTTGAAGGCGAAAGGACTGTGGGGTGACTTGGTTCGTAACTACACAGGCAAGTGAGCCGCTCGCGCGTTCTATTGGGAAGCGGAAGGATCAGGTCCAGGTTTCCCGGTGAAAGCACGCGTTCAACGAACGATCGGCTGTCTACTGATAGTGCTGCTAGGCTACTTGGCCTATGCGGTCGTGGCCGTGCCGCTGCTGGAGCCCACCCTGAAACTGCCCTTGCCGGCGGCTTCCTCGGGAGTTGCGAATGTGACCGCGCGTCCGCGTACCTTCGAGTCGTTGTTTGCCGAGGGAGCGTGGGAACTGGATAGCCCCAAAGTGCTCGAGACCGATCGCGGCACCTTGATCTTCGACGAATATCAAGCGCTATCTGGCAGCCGCATGCAACTGAATCGCTGCACGTTGATCTTTCAAGCAGGCGGCTCCCAGGGCAAACCGAGTCGCCCCATTGTCATGCGGGCCACCGAAGGCGCGATGTTGTTCTTTGATGGCGAGTTGAATATTCCCCGCGGCGAGTTCGGTCGGCTGGTGGGAGGCGAGCTCTCGGGTGCCGTGACGATCTACAGTCCTCCCGAGGAAGGCACCGATGATGGCTTGGAAATCAAGACCCGCGATATCCGCATCGACGAACGAAGGATCTGGACACCTCGCGATGTGACATTTCGTTACGGCCCGAATTCAGGTCAAGGCGGCGATCTGTCGATCATCATGCACCCGCCCGCCAAGTCGCCAAGTGGCTCACGTGCCAAGACGAGTCTCGGTCGAGTGAAGTCCCTGGAACTGGTACGTGTCGACGCGATCAATTTGCTCATGCCCGCCACCGACTTGGCCAAGCTGCAGGCGGACGAAGGACCGGCGGCGGCGGCTTCCTCCAAGCAACCAACGCCCGTCGAGATTCACTGTCGAGGCTCGTTGAAGTTTGACTTCGATGAGTCGGTACTGTCGTTGAACGATCACGTCGATATCTTGCGACACAATGTGGATGGTCCCAGCGATCAAATCAATTGCCAGCAGTTACTGGTGTACTTCGCCTCCGCAGGCGGTGAATCCGCAGACGATGCGACGCCGAGAGTGACGGACCTAAAGTTCCAGCCAAGCAAGATTGTCGCCTTGGGATTTCCGGTGATCGTTCGAGCGGATTCCTTGGGAGCCTTTGCGCGCGGCGAACGCTTGGAATTCGACTTTGCAAAGCAACGCATTTCGATGCAGGATCGCGAAGTCGTCGTGCTCGGCGATGCGAACTACGAGGTGAGATCGAAGGAGTTGGAGTATGAGCTCGATCCGGCCGGTTTACTCGGGCGGTTGTGGGCTGCCGGTCCGGGGCGCATCCGCGGTCGTCTGGGCCAGGAGCAACGGAACTTCGAATCGACTTGGATGCGGGAGCTGCGACTGCAACCGTTCAACGGCAGTAAGGTGTTGTCGCTCGTGCAAGCCGCACAGGTGTTTGTGGAAGGAGCCGGGCGCATCTCCGCCGACGAACTGCATCTGTTCTTGCTCGAACGGCCCGCGTCACCGAACTCCCCGAGCGTCCACATTGCTCCGGATCGCATGAAGGCCGTGGGGCAAGTCCGCTTTAATTCGCCGCAAGTGGAAGGCACGTTACGCGAAGCGAATATCTGGTTCGCTCAAGAGCCACCCAAAGAACAATCGCAAAACGGCTCACTCGCGACGTCTCCCCCACGACCATCGTTATTCGCCAACGCCAACACCAACGAGCCCACGGCCGCTGAACCCGTGCAGCGCTTCCGAGTCTCGGCGGAGCAATTGAACGCCGAGATTCAACTCGGCGACGCGCCGCAACTTATTCAACTCGCCGCTCGCGGCGGTGTGCAATTCGCGGAGATCGATGCTTCTTCACAGACTGGCATGTCGCTCGAGGCCGATCTGTTCCAAGTGCTCGAAGGCCATACGCACAACCCGATCGCGACCATCGTGGGCACACCCGCCCGTATTGCCATGCGGGGAGCCGTACTCGTCGGCCCCTTGATCGAGCTGCAACAAGGTGCGAACCTCGCGACGGTCCAAGGATCAGGGCAAATGACGTTGCCGCGGCCCCAATCTCCGGACTCGCCGTGGTTCGTGGAGTGGCAACGCCGTATGCAGTTTGATGGACAGCAAGTCACGTTCGACGGACAGGTGATCGCCAAGGGGATGCAGCCGATGCGGGCCGACGAGCAATTGCGATTCAATGTCCGCGGCGAATCGCTGCTAGTTACTTTGACCAACCGTGTGGATTTCCAGCGCACCGACGCGACCAAACTGACCGCTGCGGGCGAACGTGACGAGATCGGTCTTCGTGAGCTGCGATTCCAAGGTCCGTGCTCGCTACAGAGCGAAACGCTCGATTCGGGTGGTCTGCGTAAGTCGGCCGAACGGATGGAGATTCGCGATCTCCGACTGGACCAAGTCACCGGCGTGCTGCATGGTGAAGGCCCAGGGTGGCTGACGAGCGCTCATCAAGGTCAAGACATGTTCAAGGAAGGCCAGTTCGCCACGACTCCCAAAGGACTGCACTACTTACGCGTCGATTTTCAGCGCGAACTGGTGGGTAGCATGAGCGGACGTCAAATGGAGTTTCTGGGCGGCGTGCAGTGTGTCTATGGTCCGATCGCCGATTGGGAACAAACGATCAACACGAGCCAACTCTCGCAGCTTGGCCCTCGCGATGTCGTAGTGACTTCCCAGCGATTGGCATTGGCCGACATGGGTCAAACGCAAGATCGTTTCGATGCGATCGAACTGGAAGCGACGGGCAACGCCTTCGTTCGCGGTCAAACCTTTACCGCGGCGGGGCAACGCATCTCCTACGTCAAGTCCAAGGACCAACTGGTGCTCGAAGGGGACGGTCGGAACTACGCGACGTTGAATTATCAACGCACGGCTCAAGCGGCACCCGCTCCCTTGAAGGCCCGCAAAATCCTCTTCTGGCCCGAAACCAAGCAATTCGAACTCAACGATTTCCACTCGCTGGAGCTGCAGAATCTCAGCCAGTTTCGCGGACTTGATCGTTAGTCTACATTGGTCCGCTTAGCGTGCCTTGACCATTCACTCCACGAGAAAGGCCTGGCCTCATGCTTGGCGAAAAGATCGTTGACGTCCTGCGCGTGACCCCAGGGAAACGATTCCGACTAAAGGACCACGACACCGGTTGGGCTCAAACGAAGGAATTGAAAGAGCTCGGCAAGGGCGCGATCAAGGATCACGCGCGGGCCTTGTTGGAGAAGAATCTCGCGGAGTTGGCCGCAGCCCAGCAGTTGTTGTATGCCGACGATCGACACTCGTTGCTGATCATCTTTCAGGCGATGGACGCCGCAGGCAAGGACGGCACGATCAAGCATGTGATGTCCGGCGTGAATCCGCAGGGCTGCCAAGTCTTCAGTTTCAAGCAGCCATCGGCGGAGGAATTGGATCACAACTTCCTATGGCGTCACATGCTGCGTCTGCCGGAGCGAGGTCGCATCGGCATCTTCAATCGTTCGTACTACGAAGACGTTTTAGTGGTGAAGGTACACCCTGAGTTGCTCGATAAAAATGGCTTGCCCGATGGCAAACGAGGCAAGTCGT
>JBGTHH010000631.1:0-5086 GCA_041746275.1 Pirellulaceae bacterium
AATTGTTCTAGTTCAGCCTGCTCGGGTGCGAGCGCCGCGAGACTGTCCCAAATCCCCGCGACCACTGTGGAAGCGATCACGCGTTGGCGCGGCGCGGCCCAGACGGTCGCGTGCCCGAGTGGACGACACGCATCGGCCAACGCTCCGTAGGCGTCGAGCGAGTTTGTGCGGATGACCACCAACCCAGGTCGTTCGACTCGCGGCGGCTTGGCGGCCAGCAACGAATGCTCCATGTCCGTCAAAGTCCGCGGCACCGCGAGTCGTCCCGCGCCGTGGCCGCCGATGAATTCGCTGGCGAGGCGGGACACAAACTGATGCCAATACACTCGCGTGACTCCGCGCCAAGGCTCCCCCGTTCTCAGCTCGCCTTCGCACCATCCTCCCATGAGCCCAATGATCCGTGCCAAGGGAGCCAAGCGATGCAGCGATTCGACATCTGATTGGCAAAATGCTCCTGGATGAGCCGCCGCGAGCACGATGGCTTCCGGAGCCGCGACAAGTTGCGCGAGTTCCACACGCGCGGCGGTGATCGTTGGCACGGTGAACAGCTCGCAATACTCCGACAACCAAGCGAGCGCGTCACGGAATTCGTGGTGCGAGGCCTCCCCGACGAAGAGCACGCGTTTGGTCTTCACGTTGGAGGTCGTCATCCTGGGATCTGAGCCTCGAAGTTCTTCACGCAATCATGAGCCACTGCGGGGCTTTCGGCTTGCCTGAGTGCCGTCAGGAACGCGGGGTCTCCCACCAATCGACTGAGGCGAGCGAGGGTGCGCAAGTGCCCGCGATCGTTCACCGAACAAATCAGAAAGAAGACGTCGGTCAACATGCCCCGCGGTCCGCCAAACGGAATGCCATGTTGCGTGCAACCGAGCGCCAGCAAAGGTTCAGACAGGATGTTGGGAATGGGGCGGCGTGGATGCAAGAGCGCCACGCCGTTGTCGAGTGCCGTGGGATGCAGGTGCTCGCGAGCTCGCACGGCCTCGACCATCTTGGTGGCGTCCCAGAGCAGTCCGGTCTGCGCGGCCAGCTCGACCATCGACACCACCACGGAATTGCGAGTCCGCGCGGACAACGGGACGGCGATCCCCTCCACAGGGAGCAAATCGGCCAGACGCAACGCTTCCTCGCCAGAGTCCTTGTCGGCGCGTTGCAGCGCATCCTCGACCTGAATCAACTCACTCTCTCCCGAGGCACCAATGCGGTCTTCGAGCCAATGATGAATCTCCGCCGGGGAGAATCGCCACTGCCCGCCGACCCTGCGGCCCGGCAAATTCCCTCGATCCGCCATCTTGGCGACTTGCGGCGGCGTGAGATGCAAATAGGCCGCGAGGCTGTCGATATCAAAGTCTTCGTGATCCATTCGTTCTCAATCATAGAAGCGGTAATGTTTCGTGGTCATTGTCGCGTCAACCTTCCTTGCCTGTCTAGTGCGATAAGTGCCGAACGCGATGTTTGAGGATACCCGGGCACATTTGCGGATTGATTGCCCCGCTGGGTTTGGGCATAATCGGTGTGGGTACGTTTCGCCACGGAACGGCTCTCCCGCCCACGGCCAAGGATCTCGCATGTTCTCAATCCTGGATCGCGATGTTCGACTCGGAAGTCATGTGACTCGTCGCGAGTTGCTACGCGTGGGCGGCTTGGGTGCGTTTGGCCTGTCGTGTGCCAACTTGGATCGGGCGCTCGCCGCGCCGCACGTGAGCCCATCGTCCAACGGTGCTTTCGGTCGCGCGAAACGTTGCATTGTCATCTTTTTGCTGGGTGGCCCGCCGCAACACGAGACTTGGGACCCCAAGCCGGATGCGCCGGCGGAGATCCGCGGCGATCTGCAGCCGATTGCCTCGGCGGTGCCGGGGTTATCAGTCGGTGAGCTCATGCCGCGCGTCGCCCAACTCACCGACCGCATCGCGGTCTTGCGAGCCGTGTCGACCGCCGATAACGCCCACTCGTCGAGCGGTTATGCCATCCTGACCGGTCGTCCCCACGCGCCGACCAATACGGAAAACGCCACGCCCGGACGCCCCAACGACTGGCCGTGTCTGGGCGCGGTCGTGCGGCATCTGCGCGGGGATCGCCAAGGTCTGCCGGGAGCTGTGCGCTTACCGGAAGAGATTTGGAACACGGGCCGCATCGTCTGGCCAGGGCAGGATGCGGGATGGCTAGGTCACCCTGCCGATCCATGGCTGCTGACTTGCGATCCCAACCAGCCGGACTTCCAAGTGCCCGACCTGACGTTGCCCAAGGATATTCCGGCAATACGATTCGGCACCCGACGCTCGCTCTTGGAAACCGTGAATCAACAATGGGAGTCGCTGGCGCGTCACCAATCAATCGAACGCTGGCACGGTTTACAAGGCAAGGCGTTGGACCTGTTGGGTTCATCGGCGGCTCGGCGAGCCTTTGCCCTGGACGAGGAACCGGACGAAGTCCGCGAGCGCTATGGTCGCAATCGCTTTGGCCAAAGCGTGCTACTGGCCCGACGGTTGGCGGAAGCGGGGGTTTCCTTGATTCAAGTGAATTGGGCGCGATGGGAAGATGATCCCGCGAATGCTCCGGCTTGGGACAATCACGTCAAGAACACCGAACGGCTGAAGACGGTGTTGATGCCGCCCATGGATTTGGCCTATTCCGCGCTTTTGGAAGACCTCGCACAGCGCGGCATGTTGGACGAGACGTTGGTGGTTTGGATCGGTGAGTTCGGTCGCACACCCAAGATCAATCCCAGTGGCGGGCGCGACCACTGGGGTCATGTCTTTTCCGCAGCATTGGCCGGTGGTGGCGTGCGAGGTGGTGTGGTGCATGGAGTCTCCGATGCGCACGCGGCCTATCCCGTTTCAGAACGCGTCGGGCCTCAAGACATCGCCGCCACGGTATTCCACTGCCTGGGCTACCGTCCAGGCACCGAAATTCATGACGCGGAAGGGCGGCCGATGGTGATCAGCCAGGGTGAGCCGATCGAGGCCGTGCTGGTCTAAGGCGTCTTCAGAACGCGATCCACGACACCTTTGAATTCCTCGCCGACGTTCACTTCGTAAGGCTCATCGGGTATTTGGGCTTCGTCCGCGACCCGAAGCAGCTCCGCCAGCATCTGCCGGATCTTCTCGTCCGCGACAGGCTGTTGGAATTTTCGCGTGCCGTTGGCATCTTCGGTGGAGACGAAATCCAATGCCGTATCCAGATCCTCCTGCGTGATCTGATCTTCAATCACTCCGCGAGCGACTCGTTCGAGCGTACGCTTGGCAGCTACTTTCTCTTCTTCGGACAGTCCCGAGGGTTTGACATAGGTCTCCATGGCCGCCATCGTGATCATCAGCGTGATCAGCGGAGATTCAGACAGCTCCTCGACCATCTTGCCCATTTGTTCCGTGGTCACGCGACCGGCCTTGTACTCGGCAACGACGCGATCGACCTGTTCGATCACGATGCGTTTGTCTTCCGCTTTCAGCTCGGAAGCCTCGATACTGCTGACCACCGCATTGCGCGCCCAATCGGGAGCCTTCTTCACCACGAACCAACCCCCCACGCCGCACAGGACGAAACAAATCAGAAGCAGCACGCAACTGATGATCAAGCAGGTGGCGCAGCCCGATCGGCGAGGAGGCGTGGGTGGAGTCTCGACCGAACCGTCCGCCGACCAAACCGGAGTACCGAATGAGCTTGTGGATTGGTCTGGCATGGTCATCAGCGGAGGCTTTCCCTGGGGAATCGAGAATGAATTTAACGCTCGTCACAAAGATAACATACTCGCCACGATTAAATCAGATTCTGGTTGGGATCAGATCGGATGTTTCCCTGTCAAAATGGCATAGCGGCCACTCCAGACGAACAACGTCGCCGGGTCTCCCAGCTAGATGTGTCATCGTAAGTTGTTTTGCGACAGCTATTTCAGATTCGGATGATGTGCTTGGCACAGAGGTTGCTCTAAGGCTCGGACACCGATGGTGACCTGCCATAATCTGCATCCCAAGAGTTCACGAGTCTCAGGTCGTCGAGAGTAACGGCTTCTAGCCCGCATCTGGCGACATTCAAGCAACATATAGAGGAGGAAACCTCACGTGGCGAAACGAATGGTCTTTGACGATGAGGCCAGACAACCCTTGTTGGCTGGCGTGTCGAAACTGGCTCGAGCTGTCCGCAGTACGCTAGGCCCCCGCGGTCGCAATGCCGTGTTGGACAAGGGCTGGGGTTCACCGAAGGTTACCAAGGACGGCGTGACGGTGGCCGAGGATATCGATCTGGATGATCCCGAGGAGAATCTGGGGGCTCAGTTGGTCAAGGAAGCGGCCAGTAAGACCAATGACGTGGCGGGCGATGGTACGACGACGGCCACGGTCCTCGCGGAAGCGATCTTTCGGGAAGGTTTGAAGATGATCGCCGCGGGTGGCGATTCGATGGCACTTTCGCGTGGTATTTCCAAGGCGACTGAAGCCGTCTGCGAGGCGATCGACAAGCTTTCGACTCCCATTAACGAGAAGTCTCGCAAGGAAATTCAGCAGGTTGCCACGCTCGCCGGTAACAACGATCCGTCGATCGGCAAAGTCTTGGCCGATGCGTTTCTGAGCGTTGGTAAAGATGGTGTCATCACCGTCGAAGAAGGTCGCGGCAGCGAGACGACGGTGGAGATCGTCGAAGGCATGCAATTCGATCGAGGCTTCCTCTCGCCGCACTTTGTGACAAATCAAGATGAAGTGACGGTCGAGTACGACGACTGCTACATCTTGTTGTTCGAGGAGAAGATCTCGAAGAATAAGAAGTTGATTCCGTTGCTCGAGGCGATCAGCAAGGCCAACAAGCCGCTGCTAATCATCGCCGAGGATGTCGAGGGTGAAGCCTTGGCGACTTTGGTCGTCAATAAGATGCGAGGCATCCTGCAAATCTGTGCGGTCAAGGCACCTGGCTACGGCGATCGTCGTAAGGCCATTATGGGTGACTTGGGTGTGCTGACGGGCGGTACGCCGATCTTCAAGGACCTGGGTATCGAACTGGAGAGTGTTCAGTTGTCGGATCTGGGCCGTGTCAAGAAGATCAAGATCACCTCGGAGAATACCATCATCGTGAATGGTGCCGGCAAGAAGTCCGACATCGA
>JBGTHH010000632.1:0-5359 GCA_041746275.1 Pirellulaceae bacterium
CAGCGGCGGGTATGAGACCGACATCTACTTCAAGAATGCGTGGCGGTATCGCGACTATGTCGTCGAGGCGATGAATCGCGATAAACCCTTCGATCAGTTCGTCCGGGAACAGATTTCCGGAGATCTGCTCCCATTCGATTCCGATGCGCAACGCGCCGAGCAACTGATCGCCTCGGGCTTTCTGATGATTGGCACCAAGATGCTGAGCGAGCGTGACAAGGTCAAGCTGCAAATGGATGTTGTGGACGAACAAGTCAGCGCCGTGGGCAGCGCCTTTTTGGGAATGACGCTGGGCTGCGCTCGCTGTCACGACCACAAGTTCGATCCGATTCCCACCAGCGATTACTATGCGATGGCTGGTATCTTTCGCAGCACGCGCAGCTTGGAAGGCGAGAGCCAGCGATACGTCTCGACTTGGCCGCGGAGCCCATTGCCAACGACTCCCGAGCATCTCGCCGCGGTTACCGAACACGATGCTAAGACCAAGGCGATTACCTCCCAATTGGCTGCGGCCAAAAAGCAATTGGACGCTGCGGAGACGCGTCTGAAAGAACTGAGCATGGGGGAGCAATCCCTCACCGTGGACGACGTAGCGGCGGAGGTTGCGGGTGCTTGGAAGCCTTCGACGTACACACCGAACTTCGTGGGACAGGGTTACTTGCACGACGATAACGTGGACAAGGGAGAGAAGTCGGTCGAGTTCAAGATTCAACTACCCAAGACCGCCACCTACGAAGTGCGGCTGTCGTATACGGCGGCCGCTGGTCGAGCCAAGAACGTACCGGTGGCCGTGCGCCACGCGGAGGGCGAGACGGAAGTCACGCTCGACCAGACTCGGAAGCCGACCATCAAGAATCTGTTCGCTTCCATCGGTCACTTTCGCTTCGATCAAAACAAGCCCGCTTCGGTCACCATCTTCACGACGGGAACCCAGGGACACGTCATCGCCGATGCCGTGCAATTTGTCGAGTTGGATTCCCAGGGTCGGCCGGTTACCGCCACGGGCAACGCTGACACGGAACTTGCTCGGGGAATTCAAGGCGACGTGGAGCAACGCAAAGCGGAAGTCGTCGCGTTGGATCAGCAACTGCAAGAGCTGAGCAAACAAGCACCGCCCCCTTTGCCACTCGCCTTGGCCGTCGCGGACGCCAGCAGCATTGACGATTGCGAAATCTGCATTCGTGGCGAACATCGCAACCTGGGAGCCAAGGTGCCGCGCGGATTCCTGCAAGTCGCGGCGACGAGCCGGCCTGTCGCGTTTTCGAGTTCGGAGAGCGGTCGACGCGAGTTAGCCGAGTGGATTGCGAGTCCCGAACATCCCCTAACGGGACGCGTGATCGTCAATCGCGTGTGGATGCACCTACTCGGTGAGGGACTCGTGCGTACCGTCGATAATTTTGGCGAGCTCGGCGAGCGTCCCACGCATCCGGAATTACTAGATCACTTGGCACATCGCTTTGTCTCTCGTGCGGACGACTCGGGATTGGCGTGGTCCATTAAAAAGCTGGTCCGCGAGATCGTGCTGAGCCGCACCTATCAAATGAGCAGTGAGCACGATGAGGCGGCTTGGCAAGCTGATCCCGAAAACCGCTTGCTGTGGCGGGCTCATCGTCGACGACTGCCCGCCGAGGCGCTGCGTGATGCGATGCTGTCGATTAGCGGTACTCTCGATCTTTCCCCTGGCGATTCACCCGTACAGGGACTCGGCGTTTTGGTAAACAACAACTCGGCCGATGCCGACGCATATCAACGACAAGAGTCACAGAAGCGCAGCCTCTACCTGCCGATCATTCGGAGCGAGTTGCCGGCGACGCTGTCGGTCTTCGATTTCGCCGATCCGGATTTGGTCGTCGGGAAACGTGCCGTCACGAATGTTCCGGCGCAGGCGCTGTTGCTGATGAACAGCCCGTTTGTCATGGATTGTGCCCAGCGTATTGCGGAGCGACTTGTCGGAGACGCCTCGCTGGATCGCGAGGCCCTGGTCGGGCAAGCGTACCTCACCGTCTTGTCACGTTTGCCCTCGGATGTCGAGCTAGAACGGGCGTGGGCGTTTCTCGCGGCAACCGAGCCAACGGAAGGCGTGGCTCCGTCGGTCGACGCCCAGCGTCTCGCCCAATTCATTCATGTGTTATTCGCTTCGACGGAATTCCGGCTGCTCGATTGATGTCACGAGCGCCGAAGATGATTTACGATACCAGCAGCCCCTCCTGAAAGCCTGAATTGCCATGACGAACAACCAATCGCTAGTTAGCCGCAGACGAGCCCTGCAACTTTCCGCGGCGACTCTGGGTGGCCTCACCTTCTCGGGTCTGCCAGCCGCGTTACGTGGCGCGACGAGTGAAACTGGCACGCAACTGCTGCCGCACCACGCGCCGCGAGCGAAACGCGTGATCTTTCTCTTCATGCATGGCGGCCCCAGTCAAGTGGACACATTTGACTACAAACCTCGACTTCAAACCGACGATGGCCAGCCTCTGCCATTCGACCCCGCCAGTAATATCGACGCGGTTCCGAAGCTCATGAAGTCGCCGTGGAAATTCGCGCGGCACGGCGAGTGTGGCAACTGGGTTTCGGAGTTGTTGCCGAACACTGCCCGGCACATGGACGATCTGTGCGTTATTCGCTCGATGTTCAGTCGTGGCCAGTCGCATGGCCAGGCGGTCAGCATGTTGCATACGGGAAGCGACAATCTGGTCCGGCCGTCAGTTGGCGCGTGGGTCTCCTATGGACTGGGAGCCGACAATCCTGACCTGCCCGCGTTTGTCTCGATCAGTCCGGCCAGCGGGCACGGTGGGCCACGCAATTATGGTGCGGCGTTTTTGCCTGCCAGTCATCAAGCAACGGCGATCGGCGGATCGGGGAAGTTGGGTAACGCCCGCATCCAACATTTGGGCAACGAGCAACTCTCCAGCGATCAACAACGCGAGCAGCTCGCGCTGTTACAGGAAATGAATCGCGAGCACCTAGCCCGAGCCCAGCGCGACGAACAAATCAGCGGCGCCATCGAGTCGTTCGATTTGGCGTTCCGCATGCAGTCCGCCGCACCGCAGGTCCTCGATCTAACCCATGAGTCGGCACATGTCCAGCGACTGTACGGCATTGGCAACAAGGAAACCGACAACTTCGGGAGGCAGTGTTTGCTCGCTCGCCGCCTGATCGAAGCGGGCGTGCGCTACGTGGAAGTGTCGACGGGTAATGTCTGGGACCAACACGGCAATCTGAAGAGCGGGCACGAAAAGAACGCCTTAGCCACGGATCAACCCATCGCGGCCTTGCTTGCGGATTTGAAGTCCCGGGGAATGCTGGAAGAGACGCTGGTGGTGTGGGGCGGCGAGTTCGGTCGCACGCCCATCGTGCAAGGTAGCAATGGCCGCGATCACAATCCGCAAGGTTTTACCACGTGGCTGGCGGGCGGTGGCGCGCGTGGCGGCTTGGCCTACGGCCACACCGATGACTATGGCTACTTCGCCGTCGAGAATCGTGTCCACATGCACGACCTGCATGCCACGATGTTGCACCTGCTCGGCTTGGATCACAAGCGGCTGACCTACCGCTATGCCGGTCGCGACTTCCGTCTGACGGACGTGTATGGCGAGGTCGTTCACGACATCATCGCGTGATGTTCCGCGCGACTCAGACGCACTGCCCTGCTTAAGCGATCAGTTCGCGAATGGGCTGCCCTTGGGGTACCAGCGGGATGCCACGGCCAAGTCGATCGGGAATGGTCTGCTGATAGTCGACGCCCAGTGTGTGATAGATCGTGGCGAGTAGATCGCCTGGCCCCAGGGGGGCGTTCGTGCGGTGTGGCACCGTCGCGCGTCGTGGAGCCCACGATCTGACCTGTCTTAAGCCCGCCGCCGCTCAAAACCACCGACATGGCTTGAGGCCAATGCCCGCGGCCGGCATGGCTGTCAATCCGCGGCGTGCGACCAAACTCGCCATAGGCCGCAACCAGCACCTGATCGCTCATACCACGTTGGTGCAAGTCCTCAATTAATCCGCTGAGTGCTTGATCATAGCGCGGCAAACGTTTGATCAGATTGGGTTCGATCGTGTAATGATCGTCCCACCAGTCGACATCTTTCTCGTACAAGTTGATCGTGACAAACGTGACGCCCGCTTCCACCAATCGGCGAGCCAACAAGGCGGCCTGGCCCCAGGCATGGCGGCCGTAGAGTTCATGCATCGTCGCTGACTCTTGGGCGATATCAAACGCATCCCGAGCCTGCTGGCTGCCGATCAAATCGAAGGCTTGCCGCTGCACTTCATCCGCATCGCGCAGCGCCGAGCTGGTTTCGATCTGCTGACGGTATCGATCAAACTGCCGCAGCAAGCCTTGTCGATCATCGAGCCGTTCGACAGTCACATCGTCCGGCAGCGTGAATCCAGGTCCGTGGTACTGGCGGTTATTGGGATCGCGTCCCGCGTTGAGCGCATCATGACGTTTGCCCAGATAGGCAGCGGATTGAAAGAAGCCCAAATGGGTTTGGTAGTCTTCGGGAATGCAGACGTAGGCAGGCATCCCCGGTTGCCGCGCACCGCGCAAGTAGGAGACCACAGAGCCTTCGCACGGATACTGCTGGCCGCTGGCCCGCGCGTTGAATTGCGGATATCCCGTTTGCATCCAGTGCGAACCGTCGTCATGCACCGCGTGGCTATGGGAAATGGAGCGAATGATCGACAGTTTGTCCGCGATGCGCGCGTGGCGAGGCATGTGTTCGTTGACCAGTAACCCGGGCAGATTCGTCTTGATGGGGCGAAATGGACCGCGCACTTCCGCGGGGGCCTCGGGCTTCATGTCGTACATATCGATGTGGGACGGACCGCCCGCCATCCAGAAGAGGATTGCCGATTTCCGAGCTTCCTGCCGGCTGGCTTGCAATGGACGCAGTCGCAGGAAGTGATCGAGCGTGAGCCCTCCCCAGCCCAAGGCACCCCAGCGCAGCACGGCGCGTCGATCGAGTCGAGCGTGTCCATCCTGTGACGGCAAACGATTCAACATCGCTACGTCTCCTGGCAATAGAAACAAACTACTTGGCGTTAGCGAAGAACGATGACTCTTCCTCCTTGGTGGCCTTCATCTCCTTTGCGACCTCCGACCGCAGTTCGGCGTTGATGGTAATGCCGAACTTCTTGAAACACTGGCCTAATTCCTGCAGCGACACCACGCCAAACATCGCCTTGGTCTCGGCAATCGCGAAGGCCTGCATCTCTAACTCCAAAGCTTCTCCCGAAAGAACCTTTCCGCCTTCGAGCGGTTCGAAGTCGAGCTTCCCTTTTCGCATCGCCAGGATGCCGGAGTTCAGCTTCTTCTTGAGTTCCGCCAGTTCCATTTTCGCGCCGGGAATGGTTGTTGTGA
>JBGTHH010000633.1:0-2808 GCA_041746275.1 Pirellulaceae bacterium
CGAACTTAGAAAATGAGCGGTGACACGCTTGCCGCACGCCAACGCCTTCATGTCTTGGTTGATGGTGACTGGTGCGGTGTTGCGCGCGACGGGAAACGAATGCGCCAAAATCATTCCACGAACTACGATCAAGACGGAATCTATTGGAACAAGGTTAAGTGCACGAGTGTCGAGTGCTTCCTGCGAAATATGGTCTTCAGCGTCGGCAATAAGTGAAACCTTCATGTCCTTCGGTGACACCCAAGGGATTGATCCATCCCAATAGGCGGAGTTCGATTTGTCGGGCGTCGCACCGCCGCTGACCCGAACTAGATAGCCAAGCGGGACAATCTCCCAATGCTCAGGCACGTCGCCGAGCCATTCGACACCGCTGGGTTTGTATCTCGGGTAAGGACGCAGTTTCACTTTCGTCCTCCTTGCGATCGATCCGTCATCACCGTATGGATCAACCACAAAGACACGAAGACACGAAGTAAGACCTTATTCCACTCGCTCCCATCTTCTTTGTGTCTTCGTGCCTTCGTGGTCAATCTCCCATCCGAACAACTCACGCCGTCACCTCTTTGAGCATCGCCAGGATCTCACTTTCCAGCGTCTTGATGTCCGTCTCGATTGTCTCCAACGGGCGAGGTGGCTCGTACCGGTAAAAGTGGCGATTAAGTGGGATCTCGTAGCCAACCTTGGTTTTGCTTTCATCGATCCACGCATCCGGCACGTGGGGCAGCACTTCGCGCTGGAAGTAAGCCTCGATACTTTCCTTCAGCGGCACGGTCTCGGTATCTCGCAAGTCCGAATCGGGCTCGGGATCGCCGTTCTTGTCGACGCAAACATTCGCCGTTTCATCCCGCTCGCCTAGCGCCGCGAGAACCGCCTTGAGTTCCGCAGCACTCAGCCGCACTTTGCGTTTGCGAGCCACCTCGCCAAGTTCCGAGAGGAATTCCACACGATCATTGAACAGCTTTCCTTTCGTCGCTTTACCCAAGGCACGCAGCAGTTCGCGGATCTCTTCTTGTCGCTGCTGGCCAGCCTCGATTTCCTGCTGGCGAACCGCCGGGTCTTTCTTGGCACTACTGGCGAGATTCTTAAATCCGCTGTGGTCGTCAAGCAAAGCGATCCGCTCGTCCGTGGCTTGAAAGTTGAGCCGCAACGGCCGCTCGACGGTGATCTTGCTGTAGCCAGTATCCTCGTTGTCGAAAACCTTGCTGACGATTCGCTCGCGCTGGATCCGCTGATGCGTGATCGAATCCTCTTCGGTGAACGTGCGCGTTTCGCCGTCGCGGAAGTTGCCGAAGATTTTGGTCAGCTCGCCGATGTGGTTGGGGTCTTTGGCCTTGTCGGATGGGTCGCCAATGCGACGACGCTTGTTGCCCAGGCTCTTTTCCATCTGCACCCAAAACTGACGAGCGTCGATCAGTTGCACCTTGCCCTTACGTGACTTCACCTTGCGATTGGTGAGCACCCAGAGGTACGTGGAAATGCCGGTGTTGTAGAAGAGCTGCTCCGGCAAGGCGACGATCGCTTCCAGCCAATCGTTTTCGATGATCCAACGCCTGATTTCGCTTTCGCCACCACCGGCGTCGCCTGTAAAGTGTGGCGAGCCGTTAAAGACGATAGCGATCCGGCTGCCGCCTTCCTGGGGAGCGCGCATCTTCGCAATCATGTGCTGCAGGAACAGCAGCGCGCCGTCGTTCACGCGCGGAGTGCCCGCACCAAAACGGCCGGCAAATCCGAGCATGTCTTTTTCGTTCTCGATGTACTTCTTCTGCTGCCTCCATTCGACGCCGAATGGCGGATTGGCCAGCATGTAGTCGAAGATCCACTTCTTGCCATCGGCAGCGCGAACGATCGGGCTACTCTGGCGCTGTTTCGGCGGCAAGACCGTGCAGTAATAAACGGCGCGGCGTGGCGGCGAGATCAGGGCCCTTCGCGTCACCTTCGCGCGCTGGGGGCTCGTGGGAGAAACGGAACTTGCGCAAACGTGTGGACAAGACCCTGTTTGGTTGTAGGCTCGAAACAAACTCGTCCCACTCCGCGGCCTCCTGTTGGGTGAGACCGCGATACCACAGGCAGTAGTTGCTCAGCGCCTCGCCCTTCAGGACGATTCGTCCGAAGTGAGCTTGCTGGACCTGCACGTCGGGTCGGCTCCACATAGCGTACAGAAGCGTGGGGAATTCGGAGTCTTCCGAGTCGGCTTCCAACATGGGATGCGACCAGCGGACTTGTCCGGCCGTCTCTTCCCACTGCCCATTGGTCAGAAATGGCGCGGTATCGGTGGCGAATTTGACTTGTAGTTGATCGGACGGGCCGAAATGAAGGCCCTGTAAAAACGCTTGATTCAGAAGTTCGCCGACCTCCGCGTTCGGGTCAGGCGGAGTCGCATCAAAATTCGTAAAAGGTTCTCGCTCCCACTGCTCTAACAAGAGTTTAAAGTCGTCCGTACCGCGAAGGTATTTGTTGATCGAAGCTTCCACGGCGGTCGCATCGGCCAGAAACTGCAAGCAAGGTGGAATCGGTTGGTCCTCGGCGATGCCCATCTTCGACGCAGTGAAGCGTTGGACGAAGGCCAGCAGCCGCGCGGGTCCGTCGCGCTCGATCTCGATCACAGCGCGAGTTAACATTGGCATTTGATCCGGTGTAAAATACGCTCGCTCGACAAGATACTGTCCAACGCGAACGAGGTACTCCAGATGAGCGGCCTCTTGTTGATCGGAAACGATCCCGTGTGCCCAGCCGTAGAGGGCGAGATTCTTGAGATCGCGTCGTAAGCGTACGTCCAGAAACTCACGCAGTTTGGCGAAATCCGCTTCG
>JBGTHH010000634.1:0-1831 GCA_041746275.1 Pirellulaceae bacterium
GGTTGGCGTCACAGGCACCAACGGCAAGACCACAACCAGCATGTTATTGGCGTCGATCCTGGATGCCGCAGAGCATCGCGTTGGCGTCAGCAGCACGATTGGACGTAGCGACTCCCTCAAAACTCAAGCGGCTCATCAAACCACGCCGGCTCCCGCCGAATTAGCCACTTGGCTCAAACGCATGTCGGGCAACGGCTGCTCGCACGCCGTGGTCGAGGTGTCGAGCCGAGGTCTCGCGCAACATCATACGGCTGGCCTGCAATTCGACGCCGCCATCCTGACCAACCTGCGCCGCGATCACGTCGACTACCATGGCTCGGTGTTGAACTATCGCAATACCAAGGCCCGCTTGTTTGAACAGCTCAAGTCGGGGGGCTTCTGTGCCATCAACGCGGATGATCCGGGCAGCCAGACCCTGTTGCCCAAACTCGACGCACCCGTCATCACCTACGGACAACACACGTCGGCCGAAGTCATGGCCACCGTGCTCGAACGGCATCGTAGCGAGCAGACATTCCTCTTGATTGCGGGTAACGAATCGGTGCCGGTGCGGACACGCATGATCGGCGATCACCATGTCTCGAACTGTCTGGCTGCGGCTGCCGTCGGTTTGGTCATGGGAATTGACTTGCCAACTGTTGCACGAGGTTTGGAAGCGGTCGAACGCGTACCGGGCCGTTTGGAGCGAATCGAATGCGGACAGGACTTCGGCGTCTATGTCGACTCCGCGGATAATCCCGATCGGTTGGCCATCGCGTTGAAAGCCCTACGCAAGGTGACGACCGGCCGTGTGCTGTGTGTCCTGGGCACACCGGCTCATCGCCCCGCCGAGGATCGACCGATGTTGGGTCGCGTCATCGAGCGCGCCGCGGACCTGAGCGTGCTGACCGGTGGACATCGCCCCACATCCGCTCCGCTTCAAGAATTACACGATGTGCTCGACGGTTACGATCGACCGGCCCGCGCTCATCTGATTCCCACACGGACTCATGCCGTGCAATGGATTCTCGAACAGGCTCAACCCGGCGACAGCGTCCTGATCGCGGGCGAACAGCGTTCGGGAATCGAACACGAGATCTCCGCATCGCCCCTGCCAGACGATTACGAAATCGCGAGGAGCTGGCTGTACGCGGCCGCTCGAGTCCAACCCACACATTCCTGTTTCAATTAAGCGAGTCTCGAAGATCAACGCCATGTTCAATCTCTGCATCGCGGAACTCGGTGAGATCATCCACGGCCAGGTACGCCTGGGCGCGATGCCGCCGTTGGCTGGGATGCTGGAACCGATCGGGCGCATCGTTGTCGACCCGCACGAAATTCAGCCACGCGACGTGTTATGGACGTTCGCCGCGCGGCGACTGCCATACACTTGGCCAGCCGATGAAGCCTTTGCTCGGGGAGCCATGGGCGTGGTCGGATCGAAACGGAACATCGAACCATGGGCCGGTGGTTTTGTCATCCATGTCGACGATCCCCAGGCGGCGCTGCATCGGCTGATGCGTTGCTTGCGGAAGGCGGACGGGACGTGGCCCAAGCACGTTTTTTCAAACAACGAGCCATCGGCTCAGGTGCTGTCGGCGGTTTGGCGGCGAGACGACGTCGAACTGCAATCGCTGATCGAAGCGTTAGATAAACGTGCCGCCGCAGTCGCCTAAGAGTAATGAAGGAGATAACTGGAAGTTCCACCTTTGTGTCGTGATTTGCGGGAATCTGACACAGCCCTCCCTCCTGGGTTGGACAGGTTGCTTGTCGAGCATGGCGGTTACTGGGTCAACCGCTTCGATGAGTAGTTGTTAAGGTGGAACTTAGACTGTGCGTCGCGAGTGGCATT
>JBGTHH010000635.1:0-4786 GCA_041746275.1 Pirellulaceae bacterium
AAGCGAGTTGCTCCGCTTTTCCTCGCAATAACTCCGCCGTGCTGCGAAGTAACTCCGTGCGTTCCTCGATCGACGACTCGCGCCAAGTGAGGTAAGTACTCGCCGCTCTGTCGAGGGAATTCTCCAGCTCGCGATTGGTAAAATGGGCGAACTCAGCGATCGACTCGCCGTTGGCGGGATTCACACTGGTGTTGTGAGCGTCGCGACTGGCGGGCCGTTTCGCGGCGGCTGAAGCGCTGGGCATCGGATAGGTCTCCCTTCGGTGGGCTGTACATCAACCTGCATAGGCTGCACGAACCTATCTGAACAGCAAACTTCATGCCGCCACTTGTTCCTCCACGAATCGTGAAACCTTGGCGAGACGTTGCGGCAGGAAGCCTCCAGCTCAGCGCCGGCGGGCTTTGGAGTAGTGATGTGAACATGCCCCCGCCAACTTCTGCAACGCTTGGTTCGGCGTGCCCCAACTCACGGCTTGTTGAATACTGTCTTGTCGAGCTTTTCGAAGAACTCGACCTCGACGACCTTCACATCTACGAACTCCTTCCCGCCCCGAAACGCGGTGAGCCTGCGATAGTGCGGCACTCCGTCGGTCTCCCGATCGTCCCCGAACACCACCTCCTGCACCACCTCCTTGCCAGTCCCGCCGTCGAACACCGTATGTTCCCGCTTAATCAACCTCCCGCTCTCCTTATCGAAGTACAACTTCACGTCCCGGTGGCCCTTGGATTCGACGACCACACCAACGGCTGGCCGACCATCGACCGTGACCTCGCCGAGTGCCGTAAGGTCTACGCCTGTATCTCGCAGAAAGCCCAGCCGGTCCATGTCCTCCGCGTGTTTCTGCTGCCGCATTTCGGCGATTGCGTCTTCGGGCAGGTCCCGCACTTGATCGTTGACTTGGAGCCACCCCGTCCGACCATCAATGGTTTGCGTCTGGCTCACCTTCTTCCCGGCCAGTTCGTAATGAGATGTCGTCTTGTACTGATCCGGCATCTGCCACCAGTCTTCGATGACAAGCGGCAGGCTTGGCAGACCGGGGACGGGGATGATGGTCCCTTCGGCTTTGATCCGCATGACACGGAGTTTGGCAACCTTTTCAGGCCCGCCGTGAGCTTTGATAGCCGCCTCCACCAACGCCCGCCCCGCATCGTCGGCGGTCGCAATCCCGGGAAGTAGGAAACAGGAAGCAATAATGATCCAGCGTTGATACATCTGAAACTCCTCTAACTTATCCTGACGAAACAGCGTGTTGTTATGTGGTCATCGATCACTAGGCGAGACAACGGAATCAAGTTTGTGCCGGAGGCCTCGGATGCCAGCCAATCGAGACACCCACATCGGCAAAGATGCGCGCCGTTTGCCCGCCTTCATCGTCTCCAGGCACTCGTCGATGATCGGATCACTAGTCGGCTGCGAGTTGTCTAGGTCGACCAGTTGTTTGCGTGTGTCGTCGACCGAAATGCGGCGATCGAGCAACAATTCGGCTAACACGGCTCCAGCAACAGCGTACTCCGAGTAGCTAGTCGCCACGGTGCCTCTCTCATTGCGCAGAGCCAACAGCATGATCTCTTCATACAAGGCTAGAGCCTTCACGTGGGCCATTCGTTGCTCCTGTGGTTTTGCATAGTTTGCTACGGGTTACTCAGACAACAGAAACAGGCAAGTGACTTCTACCGCCGCAACAGGCGTTGAACAAACTAAGCTCGCCTCAAGGGCCGCGTCAAGTTGAGCGCGTTGTGTACGCCTGACCTTGGGTGTAACTGGTGACGAGCCATTCTATGGCAACTCGAGATGAGCACTAGCCAAGAGCAAGGGCGGGAACATGAGTGACCGTCCGAAGCAAGTTGGAGGCAAACAGACGAGCACCGTATTCCGCATTAGTCACCGCCAGTACCGCCCGGTGTGGACCCGCTTGCCGTGGTGGTGCACGGGACGGGAGCAAAATACTCCCGCTTTGCCCGATTTGTCCGTCCTGGGTTGGTGCCACTGAACGACGCCATCGGAGTCCACAACGGCATCTTGAACATCCATCGAATTACCCCTAACGCTGTTCGTTGAGCCGGAGCGCCTGAACTTGCGGTTCCGACGTGGCTGGCAGGATCGCGAAGTCCGTGCCGGAGCCCGTGTACTTGATAAACTGTTCGCGCCCGAAAAGAACTTTGGTCAAGGCCGGCACTTCATCCTGGGCGAAACCGAGCCAATCACGGACGTTCAAGACGTCCTGCTGAGCGGGAGGACGATCCTTCAGCGGGCCCGTGGCAACCGCTCCCAACCGCGCCAGAAGCGTGTACGTGAGCACCCCGTGGCCAAGTTGTGGCGACTCCTGAGCTTCGTCTCCCGCGGCCGTGGCGGCGACGATGAACGAGCCCTGAGCGCGACTCATTTGCTCCAGCGCTTTGTGGAACACGAATGGGCTGCGGGCCAGGCTCGCGGTACCAATCGCGCCACCCGACTGGCACGTGTCGTAGATCACCACGCGTTTCAGCGCCGGGACGGCGCTCACCGCATCATCCAACTCATCCCCGCTGAGTCCACCTGCGCGGATGGCAGCCTCCAGATCTTCTTCCGGTTTCAACTCGTGAGGGAGGAAGTAGAAACGCTGCCCCACCATCGTGCCGTGGCCAGACAGCAACAGCACCAACGTATCCTGCGGCTTGGCCCGCCCGGCAATATCGGCCAGCGCCTGTTTAATCGCGGGCTTCGTCGCCTGCTCGTCCAGAAGTTCCGTCACATGAACTTTTCCCTCGCCGTACAGAGCGGGGCCGCGCGTGCGAAACAGATCGGCCATCGCCTGAGCGTCCGCCGCAGCAAACTTCAGGTTGATGGTCGCGTCCGCATAACGATTGATTCCGACCGCCAACAGGTGCAGTTCTGGCTTGAGAAGAGTCTTCTCATACTTCAGCGTCAACAACGCCGGTTCGCTCTCCCACGAGCCATCGGCGCTAGCGGCGGAAATGCGAATCAGGTTCTCGCCCTCGACTAAGGCGAGGGGAAAACTCTGCCGAACTGTTTTTCCTTGTCGGGCGCCCTGTCCGTTACTTCCCGCCAGGACGCGTGAGCCATTCTGATAGAGGGCCAGCTTGGCAATTCCGCCCCCTTGGTCGGCGGCCTCGACTTCGATAATCACCTGCGCGCTTTCCACGATCCCAGGCTCGGGCGACAGGATCTTCACCAACGGCGGCAGGCTTTGGCCCAACTGCACTTCCGGCAGAACGGGACGGTCGTTCCAGATGGAAGCCATCAGTCCGGGACGATAAAAGTCCTGGAAGAAGCGATCCACCGACACGACGTTCAATCCTCCGCCCACACGGAACGACACCTTCTGCCGACCGCCCTCCGATCCGTCGAATAGTCCCTCGGGTGTGGCAAGGAGCCAATCTTGACCTTTGCTAAGCATTGTTAGTCGAAAAAGCTCGTCCCCCGTCGCCACGCTCCAGCAGCGAACGGTGCTGTCGCGTGACCCGGTGACAATCCGCCGGCCATCCGGACTGAAAGCAAGCGTCTCTACCATGTCCGTATGCCCGAGGAAACTCTGGAGCAATATGCCGGTCACCGTATCGTACAGTCGCACCGTACCAGCCGAGTAACCGATGAGCACCTGCCTGCCGTCGGGACTGTAGGCGGCCTGAGTGATCCGTTCGTTCTCCAGCCCCGAAAACCGTTGCAGTTCTTGGCCAGTAGCGACATCAAAAATCCGCGCGATGATGTCGTCTACCAGCAGCTTGCGATCATCTGGACTGAATTCCACCGTACCGACCAAGGAGTGCATGTCCGTGTTCATCGAACGAATCTGCCGACCGCTCGCGACATCCCAGATCGACACCTTTTTGTGGTCCGAGGAGACGGCCGCGCGTCGGCCATCGTGCGAGAACGCCAAGCCATTCACAAACTGAAATGAGCCGGCAAGGTCGCGGATCTTACGGCCCGTAGCCACATCCCATAACCCGACGACCCGCGCTTCGCCCAAGGCGATCAAGACATGATTACCGTCCGGGCTTATCGCTGCGCGGCCAGGCCTTTCTCCCGCGACTTTTTCGTCGATTGCCTGGACGGGTTGTCCGCTTTGCGTGTCCCAGATGATCACCGTGCCGAGGATGTTGCCAAACGTAAGAAGTCGTTGACCATCGGCGCTAAAGGCAGCACGCTCGATCGAAGCCGGCGACTTCTGCGCGAATGTCTGTTCGACACGGCCGGCTGCGGGGTTCCAGAGGGCGGCGTCTCCGTCGTCGGGGCAGACAAGGAGGTGACGCCCATCCGGCGTAAAACGCACCTCTTGAGGCCAGTTCGACTCCAGAGCAAAATCACGTATTTTCTTCCCCGTGTTCGCATCCCAATAGCTTAAGTGATACCCACCGACAATCACGTGCTGACCGTTTGGATGGATTGCCACAACTGTGGTTATCATCCCAAACCCGCCTTCAAACGTTCGGATCAGTCTTCCGTCTTGCGCGTTCCACAATGCTCCTTTGCCGGACGTTCCCTTACAGTCGCCGGTGACAATCGAATTGGAATCGGGACTAAACGCGACCCATGCGTTCATCGAATTGGCACCGCTGAAAGAGCACAGCTTCTGTCCGGTTGCCACATCCCAGACGATTGCCTCGCTGCCCGTCATCGCGAGAACTCGGCGGCCGTCGGGGCTGAAGGCCACCGAGTGAATCCCCCATCGTCCTTCTTGGCTCTCCAGTTCGAAAACGCGAACTTGCCTGCCGCTGGTCAGATCCCACAGAATTGCCTTGCGGTATTCCTTCCCAGAGACGGTTAAGAGTTGCTCGCCATCGGGGCG
>JBGTHH010000636.1:0-5229 GCA_041746275.1 Pirellulaceae bacterium
ATCTGCGGGGACGCAAGACCGATCTGCCCGCGCACGTCGTGTTGCCCGAGACAATGGGACGCGGCGGCGGTAATCTTCCCAATGGACAAGCGGGTGGGTTTCTCGGCAAGGCCCATGATCCGTTTGCTCTGATGGCCGATCCGTCGCAGCCCAACTTCAAAGTCCCCGATTTGTTACCTCCAGCGGAGATCGGGGAAGCGCGTTTAGAACGGCGGCGACGTATGCGCGAAGTGGTCGATACGACGTTGAAGAACTTTGAGGCCACGGAGAACGCTCAACTGCTCGATAGCAATTTCCAAGCGGCCTATCGCTTGATGACCAGCCCAGAAGCGCGGAAGGCCTTCGATCTGTCTCAAGAGTCGACCGCCGTGCGCGAACGCTATGGCATGTCGCGGTTCGGGCAAAGCTGTCTGTTGGCCCGCCGCTTGATCGAAGGTGGCGTGCGCTTCGTCACCATCAACACGTTCCTGACCGTGTTCGACGAGATCACTTGGGACATCCATGGTTCCAAGCCGTTCACTTCGATCGAAGGGATGAAGAACATCGTCGCGCCCATGTACGACCAAGCTTACAGCGCGTTGTTAGAGGACTTGGCTCAACGCGGCATGCTCGACAGCACTTTGGTTTGTAATCTCGCCGAGTTCGGTCGCACACCGCGCGTGAATCCCGCTGGCGGACGTGATCATTGGCCGCAGTGCTTCACAACCTATTTCGCTGGTGGAGGCGTGCGCGGTGGCCAAGTGATCGGTCGGAGCGATCCCATTGGCGGAGTGCCTGCGGAGCGTCCCGTCGATCCCGGAAATATCGTGGCGACGATCTTTCGTAGCCTGGGCTTGAACCTCGAATCCCACCTGCCGGGCCCTGCCGGTCGCCCCTTCCCGTTGGTTGATTTTGGAAAGCGCGAGATACACGAGCTGTTTGGTTAGTTACGGGCTGTTCGTGAAGTTGATCGCCCTGTCCGGCGTGTAGCGGTGACGCCGCCCCGCCTTACACGGATCCGTGCGGATAAAACTTACCGTGATGAAAGAGAGCCAAGTGATGGTTTCCCGAGCTTGTTTCGCAGAATTGCCTGTGGCGATCTTCACCAGCCTATTGTTATTCGGCTTCACGACCGTTCGCGTGAGTGCGGCGGACGAACCGATCACGTTACTTCCCGCAGAGGTCACGTTGCAGGGAGCCGAGGCGTTCCAACGCATCTTGGTGCAGCACGTGCGAGGAACTGAGCTCACACAACAAGTGCGGGAAGGCATCGAATTCGTATCCAGCCATCCCGAGATCGTCACCGTCGAAGAGGGTGTCTTGCGTCCCCACGCCAACGGCAGCGCGACGGTCACCGCAACGGTGGCTGGTAAGTCGGCCCAAGTCGCGGTCACCGTCAGCGGCATGGAAGCCCCGCACGCTTGGAGCTTTCAGAATCACGTGCAGGCTGTCTTGTCGAAGACCGGCTGTAACTCGGGAGCTTGTCATGGCGCCCTGGCTGGCAAAGGCGGGTTCAAGCTTTCGCTGCGCGGTTACGATACCAAGACCGATCATCACACCATCACGCGACAAGCGCGAGGTCGACGTATTGAATTGGCCGATCCCGGTCGCAGCTTGATCCTGGCCAAACCCTCGGGAGCCTTGCCACACAAGGGCGGCTTGCGATTCGACGTGGATTCGTTGGAGTATCGTGTGCTGGCCGAGTGGATTAGTTCCGGCGCTCCGGCTCCAACCGAAAACGATCCCGCCTTGGAACGCTTGGAGGTCCTGCCCGAAATCGCCACGCTCGCGCCGGGCGATACCCAGCAGATCCTGGTGCGTGCTCATTACGTCGATGGACACGTCGAGGATGTGACGTCGTGGGCCAAGTACACTTCTTCCAATGAAGCCGTGGCCTCGATTGGTGAAGATGGTCGGCTCACCGTGACCGGCTACGGTGAAGGTGCAATCACGGCTTGGTTTGCGAGCCGGATCGTGATCGCCCGCGTGACCGCGCCGTATCCGAACGACGTATCCGACGAAATCTATGAGAAAGCTCCACGCCGAAACTTCATCGATGAATTGGTCTTGAAGCAACTGCGACGATTGAATCTGCCACCGTCCCCTCCCGCATCCGATGCGGAATTTGTGCGGCGAGCCTACATCGACACGATTGGCACGCTGCCGACGGTCGAGGAAGTTCGCGACTTCTTGGCCGACTCAGCGGACGACAAACGCGATAAGTTGATCGAATCGCTGTTGTCGCGGCGCGAATTCGTGGACTATTGGACCTACAAGTGGTCCGACATTCTCCTGGTCAACGGCAACCTGCTGCGACCGCAAGCGGTGAAGACCTATTACAACTGGATTCACCAACACGTGGAAGCGAACACGCCGTGGGATCAGTTCGTCAAGGAGATCATCACCGCCCAGGGGAGCAGCTTTGAACAAGGTGCCACAAATTTCTACGCCTTGCATCAAGATCCCGAAACGATGTCGGAGAATGTCAGCCAAGCGTTCCTGGGACTGTCAATCGGGTGTGCCAAATGCCACAACCATCCGCTCGAAAAGTGGACGAACGATCAATACTATGCCATGGCCAACCTGTTCGCGCGGGTGCGTGCCAAGGGGTGGGGTGGCGACGCGAGAAGCGGTGATGGCCGGCGAACATTGCTGGTCGTGGACAAAGGCGACTTGACTCAACCGCTGACCGGCAAGCCACAGCCTCCCACGCCGCTCGATGGCGAACCCTTGGCGTTTGACTCACCGGAAGATCGTCGCGCGCACTTGGCCAACTGGTTGGCGGCACCCGAGAATCCGTACTTCGCGCGTTCGATTACCAATCGCGTTTGGGCGAATTTTTTTGGCGTGGGATTGGTCGAGCAGATCGACGACATGCGTGTGTCGAATCCGGCGAGCAACGAAGAGCTATTGGCAGCCACCGCCGATTTCGTGATTGAGAACAAGTTCGATCTCAAGGCCCTGATGCGCGTGATTCTGCAAAGTCAAACCTATCAACGCAGCAGCCAACCGTTGCCCGGTAATCAGGACGAGCAACGTTTCTATTCGCGATACTACCCACGACGCCTGATGGCGGAAGTGCTGCTCGATGGGATCTCGCAAGTCACCGACATTCCGACCGAGTTCACTGAAGTGGCCTTCACGGGAGCGGACAAACAGAAGACCGATTTTTATCCCAAGGGAACGCGCGCGTTGCAGCTCTACGATGCCGCCGTCGCTTCGTACTTTCTCCAGACGTTCGGCCGAAACGCTCGCCAGATCACCTGCGAATGCGAGCGTTCCGACGAGCCCAGCATGGTGCAGGTCTTGCACCTTTCCAACGGCACGACCCTCAACGACAAACTGCGGGCTCCCGGCAGTCGTGTCGAGAAGCTGTTGGCAGCCGGCCTGACCAACTACGCCATCATCGAGCAGGCATTTCTCTTGACCGTGGCTCGTTATCCCACGGACCACGAGATGCAGGAACTATTGACCGTGATGAATAGCGTCACGGGGGACGAACGGCGCGTTGTGGTTGAGGACTTATTCTGGAGCTTGCTCAGTAGCCGCGAGTTTCTCTTCAACCACTAGCAATGGTCACGCAATAACTTCCACAAATCCAAAGTAGCCATCACGCTCCGCCGTGATGATCGCTGGGAAAACGGGGAAGTTATTTCGTGACCGTTGCTAAGCGAACCTGATTTGATTTGCCTTTCCAGGATCACACTCATGAGAATCGTCGATTGCTGTCTGGCTATGCTAATGGCCGGTGCCGCGGCACAACTTCTGGCGGCGGAGCCACCGGCGCCCGACTATACCAAAGATGTCGTGCCCATCCTCACCAAGTATTGTGCCGGTTGCCATAACCCGACGGAACGCGAAGGCAAACTCTCGCTCGAATCGTTCGCCGACTTAAATCAGGGTGGGGAACATGGAACGGTGCTCGTGCCGGGCCAAGCCGCCTCCAGTCGTCTGATTCGCGTGCTCACGGGTGATGCGGAACCGAAGATGCCGCCCGATGACAACGAGGCCCCGACGGCCGAAGAGATCGCAGTGTTGCAGGCCTGGGTCGAAGGTGGAGCCAAGGGTCCTGAAGGTGTGGAACCGGCTCGTGTTCTGTTGACGCCCAAGCTGCCCGCCGCCACCGGCCCACGTGCTATTACCGCCGTGGCGGTTTCGCCGCAAGGCACTCTGCTCGCCCTCGGCCGGTTCGGCGAAGTTGAGCTCCGCGCGATCGGTGGTCCCGTGCGGACGTTAAGTCCCTTGCCAGGCAAAGTGAACGCGATCCATTTTTCGGCGGATGGCACACAGCTGGTCACTGCCTCGGGCGTCACGGGGTTGTCCGGTGTGGCCAGCCTGTGGAGTGTTAGCGATGGCAAGCTGCTCCGCGAGTTTGCGGCACATCGGGATACGTTGTACGACGCGGAATTGAGTCCCGATGGAAAAGTGCTCGCCACCTGTAGCTATGATCGCAAGGTGATTTTATGGAACGCCGAGACGGGCGAGCAATTGCGTACTCTGGAGGGACACAACGATGCGATCTACGACCTCGCTTTCAGTCCGGATGGTTCGGTGTTGGCATCGGCCAGCGGCGACGAGACCGTGAAGCTCTGGCACGTCACCACGGGCGAGCGACTCGACACGCTGCATCAACCGCAAGCGGAACAGTATGTGGTCGCGTTTAGTCCCGATGGCAAGTACGTGGTCGCTGGCGGTGCGGACAATCGGATTCGGGTCTGGCAGTTCGTGTCCAAGACGAAAACGATGATCAATCCGCTGGTCTTCGCTCGTTTCGCTCACGAAGGTGCGATCGTGGGCTTGGCGTTTTCACGAGATGGAAAGTCGCTGATTTCAGCCGCCGAGGATCGCACTTTGAAATCATGGGAGACGCGGGACTACACCCAAGTCCATCTCTACGAGTTGCAATCCGATCAGGCCAGCGGCTTGGCGGTGTCTCCCTTGGAGGACTCCGTGACGGTGGTGCGAGCGGATGGATCGTTGGCGAGCTATCCCGTGGTTCGAGGCGGGAAACGAACCCATGCGGCAAGTAACAACGACGTCGCGGACAGCACGATCACGATGCCGCCGAGCGAGGCTCATGCGGCCACGGAGGTCGAGCCCAACGATCTGCCTGCGGAGGCTACGGCGGTCCAAGTTCCCGCCACGATCACTGGGATCATTCACGCCACACGCGACGGACAGTCGAGCGACGCCGATTTATTTCGATTTACCGCACAAGCCGGGCAGGAGTGGATGATCGAGGTCAAAGCC
>JBGTHH010000637.1:0-10565 GCA_041746275.1 Pirellulaceae bacterium
ACGCCATCAGTTTGAAAAACATCGGCCCAATTCTTACCGGGAACGGCTCGACAAGAGTTCCGCTCATCCCAGCCACCCACTACAAGCAAGGTGAGGTGCCGACATCGAAAATTCAGGATTGCTTTGTGGTAGCCGAGGCAGGCAAGCATCCACTCGGATGCCGACTCGTACCCCGCAATTCCCCATCAAAACTCAGAAACTTGACCAAATCTCACTCGAAAACGTGGCACTCAAACCACTCGCAATGAAGTTCGGTCGTGTGGGGCAATTTGTTCTCGTCGCTTGATCGGCGAACATTACGCACAGGATTGTCTGAAACGCCAGAGTCTGTGATCGCGAGTTGTTCTTGGTGCACATCCAACCCTCGGAGTGCTTCCGCCCCATTGAAAACACCTACTGGTGTCTATCTCAAGTCTTTACAGGGGTGGAATTTGCCCACAGACAACCGTTGCCGGGCAAGCGAAACCTGCATTAGCTACAGGCTGAAAACTATCGGAATCTTACTAACATATTCGTCCGTGTCAACCTGTCCCTCGATTGTAATCCAGTTAAGTTGCGAAGTTTTCTCCGATCTCGAGTGAGGCATATGCACTCTGTCCAGAAGCATCGATTCAATAGCCAGAGTCAGCGTAATCGGAAAAGTTTGGCATAACCATCACTTTTGTTATAACCGAACCGGTCGACAGTCCGATATATCGAGGTAAATCGCCCAGCCCGGTTGCGCCGGGACGTTCGTATCACCTCGAAGTGAGAATTGTGGCCATGAAGTGGATGCAATCATTGAATCGCGTGGTTCTCCTAGGATTTCTCTGTGCCGTCGCAATTCCAGTAGCTGCCCAAGATCGCATCGCCTGGATCACGGACCTGCGCGAAGCACGCGATCTGGCCGAGCGGGAGAATCGCTTGGTGCTGTTACACTTCTGGAGCGAGACGTGTCCGCCCTGCAAGCGTTTGGAGAAAAACGTCTTCAACCAGCCCGAGTTCATTCGGGCCGTGTCGACCGGCTACATTCCCGTCAAGATCAACACCGAACAACAGCCAAAACTGGCGCAGTTCTACAACATTGAATCGGTCCCGACCGACGTTATCGTGACGCCTCAGGGACGCGAGCTGCAACGTTTTATCAGCAAGCAAGATCCCGGCCAATACATTGCGATGCTCGATGGCATCCGGCAGCAAGCCAGTGTCGGTAACTACGCTGCGGGGCCAGGCAATACCACGCAAGCGGCGACGCCGGTATCGGTTCCGATCAACAATCAAGTCCAGCAAAGTCAAAGTCGCTACGGGCAAGAAGCAAACCCCTATGGAGTGAACGAGCCGCAGCAGGGTTACGCGCCAAACGGCTCGTCATCGCCCGGCCAAGCGAATGGGCCTCGGTCTTCCCCTATCGAGAATCAGTTCGTCAATCCCTTGGCTCAAGGCGCTCCACCACAGCAGCAGAACATCGCGCCGCGCTATGCCAATCCCTACGCTCACGAAGCCAACACGAATGCCGCACTCAGCACGTCGCGCTGGGGCCAGTCGCAACCTGATCACGGGACCGCCACCACCACGGAAGGACAATACGTAGCCAATCGCCCCAGTCACGATTCTTCGTGGCAAGCTGGTGTTGCTCAAATGCCAGAACAGCGTCCGGCATCGGGGAACTGGCAGCAAGAGCCACCTTTCCAGAACTCAGCACAATCGAATCTAGCACCACACCAGAATCAACCGTCGCATTCCGCACAACCGATTGCTCAGCAATCACCCTCTCCCGCGCCAGGACAAACGGCCACCGCTCAGCCAGATATCGCACTCGAAGGCTATTGTCCGGTGATGCTTGTCCAGCAACATGTCTGGACCCCCGGTGACAAGAAGTGGGGAGCGGTGCATCTCGGTCGCGTGTATTTATTCGCTGGTCCCGACCAGCAGCAACAGTTCCTCGCCAATCCCCACACCTACGCTCCCTTGCTGTCCGGCTTTGATCCCGTGCGATACGCCGAGACGGGACAACTCGTCCCCGGCCGCCGTGAGTTTGGTTTGTATATCGGCGAGCCCGGTCCAATCGCCTTGTTCGCGGACGAGCCCGCGTTGGAACGTTTCCACGCCAACTCCAACCACTACTTCAATGCGATCCAACAGGCGAATCGGTCACAGCCCGGCACTGCCTCACGATAAGGTGGCCTCGATGCTGCTGGAGTACGTCGTTGATCGGACGGAGTCTCGTTCTTCGATGTTCGCCTCAACCGAGTGTTAATCTGGCACTTCCCAATTGAGTGTCCGCGAGACGGCAGCCGACCAGCGGCGATAGCGACTGTCCCGCTCGGCGGTGGGCATGTGGGGTTGGAAGGCTTCGCCAAGCGCCCAGTTGTGAGCCACGTCGTCCAGGCTATCCCAGTAGCCCACCGCGAGTCCGGCCAGGTAAGCGGCTCCGAGCGCGGTCGTCTCCGAGACCACGGGCCGCTCCACTGGAGTCGCAAGAATGTCCGCTTGAAACTGCATGAGCTGTGCGTTCACCGAAGCGCCGCCATCGACTTTCAATACCTTCAGCGGCGTGTTCGCGTCGCGTTGCATGGCCTCGATCAAATCCCGCGACTGGAACGCAATCGATTCGATGGCGGCCCGCGCGAGATGGCCCGCATTGGTCCCTCGCGTCAGTCCGAAGACCGTCCCGCGGGCGTAGGAATCCCAGTAAGGGGCACCGAGTCCCACGAAGGCCGGCACGATCACCACACCGTCGGAATCGGTGACTGTCGCGGCCAGCCGCTCCACGTCGGCTGAATCCGTGATCAAGCCCAAGCCATCGCGCAGCCATTGCACAACCGCGCCGGCGACGAACACGGAACCTTCCAGACAGTAGGTGATTTCCCCGCCCAGTCCCCAGCCAATGGTCGTCAGCAAATTATTCTGCGACGCGACTGCTTGCCGACCCGTGTTCATCAACAGAAAGCAGCCGGTACCGTAGGTATTCTTCGCGCTGCCGACCTCGAAGCAGGCTTGCCCGAAAGTCGCGGCTTGCTGATCACCCGCCGCTCCGGCGATGGGAATCGGCGTCCCGAACAACTCGGCGTCGGTCTCGCCATACACTTCGCTCGACGATCGCACCTCGGGTAGCATCGCACGCGGAATTCCCAAGATGCGAAGTAATTCGTCGTCCCAATCCAATTCGTGAATGTTGTACAGCAGTGTGCGACTGGCGTTGCTATAGTCCGTCATGTGCTGCCGTCCGCCCGTCATGCGCCAAATCAAGTACGAATCGACGGTGCCAAACAGGATCTCGCCGCGCTCCGCCCGCGCCAGCAGACCCGAATGCTTATCGAGCAAGTGCTTGATCTTCGTGGCTGAGAAGTAGGCATCGACGACCAACCCCGTCTTCTGGCGAAACGTCGATTCGTGACCATCCGCTTTGAGACGATCGCAGATGCCCGCGCTAACACGACTCTGCCAGACGATCGCATTATCGACCGGTCGACCCGTATCGCGATCCCAGAGGATCGTCGTTTCCCGCTGGTTGGCGACACCGATGGCGGCAATCTGAGTCGCGTCGAGCGAGGCTTTGGTCAGGCACTCGCGCGCGACCTTTCGTTGAGACTTCCAGATGACTTCCGGATCGTGCTCGACCTGTCCCGGCGCTGGCAGGATTTGCTCGAACTCCGCTTGCGCCGAGGCGACGATGTGTCCGTCACGCGAAAAGATGATGGCCCGACTGGAGGTCGTGCCTTGATCCAACGCCAGCACGAACTTGTTCATTTGAGTATTCCAGAGGCGTTAGCGGCCTTCGAGGGCACGTTGCAAATAGGTGACCTGCGCTCGGACATCCTCCAAACACGGATTCAACTTCAAGGCTCGGCGAAAGCAGTCGAGCGCAGGTTGCGGCTCGTGTAGTTCGAGATAACATTGGCCCATGCCCACCGCCGCGGCGAAATGATAGGGATTCAGCTCCAACGTCTGAAAGCAGTCATTCGCGGAGTCGTCGAAACAGCCGCGTTGAAAGTGGGCGATGGCGCGTTGATTCCAGGCTTCGGCAAAGCCCGGCGCCTCGTCTATCAATTCGCTGGCCAGACGCGTGGCGGGTGCCGGTTGTTCGTTGTTGTTCAACCGGATAATGACCCGCAAGGCGTGGCGTTGGGCCTCGTTTCCATCCCGATACCAAAGCTCACGAATGCTATTCTCGGCTAGCAGCCGCACGCCGCGGTCCGAGTCGCTCATCCGACGTCCCATGACATCGTTCGAGGTGTAATCGCCAAGCAATCCCAATGCCATCGTGGCCGCTCGACGAGTCGTGCGTTGACCATACTCGGCGAGCCGTTCGAGCGTGCCAATCGTGTAACGGCTCGCGACGGAACTAATGAACCTAGCCGAGTTCTCATTGGCCAAGTAACGTTGGTAGAGTGTATCGAGGCTGGGTTGCCGATGCGTCGCTCCGTCCACGAGTAGCTCCCATAAGTTTAGGCTATACGGAATGGCGCGCGTGGCACGCCGATAGTTCGAATGTAATCGCCGATACAGCGTTACACAACGATCACGCTGGTTGCTACGCAAGTTTGCCGCATTTGGTAAAACTTACGGGTCGGGCAAGACACATCGACTTGCCCAAGGAAGGAACGGAAAGTGATAGCATTTCATGATCGCCCAGCCCGTGGGTGGATAGTACGAGCGGCGTTTTTTTCCAGTGCCATTTTGTCCAGCGTTTTGCTGACAGCAAATCCGTGTCGATCAGCGGAGGGACCGATTGCCTGGCACACCGGGGACTCGTTTCGCCAACAACTCGCCTTGCCCATCGGCTTCCGGTGGAAGTCAACTCCGCTACGCCCGGCACTGACCAACCTATCGCGAAACCAGGAAGTCGCGGTGTGGTTGGATCGCCGGATTGACCCCGATCAGTCGCTGGACCTATCGGTCCAGGATTTGACTCTCGAAGAAGCGTTCGAGCAGATCAGTTCCTCGCTGGAATGCGGTGTGAGTCAAGTCGACGCCGTGGTGTACTTGGGCCCACGCGACGTCAGCTCGAAGCTCGCGACGTTAGCGGCGATCAAGCGTGAACAAATCAAGAAACTTCCCTCGGCCACGCGAGCTCGCTTCGAGTCCCGCGCGGCTTGGCACTGGGACGACTTGGCCACACCTCGGGAGTTGCTCGCACGGTTGGCTGCGGAGGTGAACCTGAAGGTCGCCAATTTAGAACGCGTTCCCCACGATCTGTGGCCCGCGAACGCGCTGCCACCGCTTCCACTCACCGATCGACTGACGTTGTTCTTCGCGGGCTTCGACATGTCGTTCGATGTGGCCCCGGATGGTTCCGCGATTCGCCCTGCACCTTTACCTGCCACGGTTGTGATGGAACAAGGATATACTCCGCGCGGAAGCCTTGCAGCCGCCACAACCACCATCGCCTCGGCGTTTCCCCACGTGGAAGTCAAACAGGTGGGAACACGCTTGATGATCGCCGCGACATTCGAGGAACATGTGGAGATTGCTCGCCTCATGCGCGGCGAACGCGTCCGACCTCGAAGAGCTGCCGTCGGGGAGACGGGTTATGATCTGCAAGCGCTGAATCAACCGATTGGAGCCATTCTCAAACTGGTCGCGGAGCGGTCCAAGTTAACTGTTCAAATCGCTCCCGACATGCAGGCAAAACTAGAGCAACGCGTTTCGCTCGAAGTGAAGCAAGCCAAGCTCAACGAACTGCTGGACAAGCTGCTCACGCCGAATGGTGTGAAGTATCGCCTGAACGGCGACGTGCTGGAGTTGTCACCGTCGGAGGAGTGAGCCGGATGACGTCGTGGATTGTGCGACGCGGCCCTGAAGCTCAGCCGGAGACCGCTGGGTCGCAACTATCTTGTCGGCGATGAATGGCCGGATCGGGATAACAACCGGGCAGGTCCGTGGCATACCAAGTCGCCAAGACCGCTTCCCAATCGTCGCGCGAAGCGACACGTGTGAATGCTTCTCGCAAATCCTCGTGCTGGGGATGCAGGGCGGCGTACTTAATCCCGAACTTACGCATTAGTTGACCACAGCGTTTGGCATCGTACAGCGACTCGGCGAGATGATAGTGTTCGCGAATCACCTCCCGTTGCTCGTGCAGGGTTGGTGGAGACGGCAAAGGCTCCCCCGCGGCCAAGGCTCGAGCCTGCTCAAAAATCCACGGATTGCCAATGGCGCCGCGAGCCACGGTCACACCATCAATGCCGGTTTGGGCCAGCATGTCCAGACAGTCTTGAGCCGAGAAGAGGTCGCCACTACCTAGAATTGTCCGCGAGCCGACCTCTTGTTTGACTTCCCTCAGAAAGTCCCAGCGACTGGGACCGATATAGCGTTGTTTGACCGTGCGGCCATGCACCGTGACGGCCGACACCCCCGCATCAAACGCGCCCAACAGAATCTCAAAGAACTTGTCACGACTCTCCGCCGTGTCGTCGATACCGCGTCGCATCTTGACGGTGACGGGAATGCGATCCGGGACCACCGCGCGGGTGCGCCGTACGATCTCCAAAGCGACGTCGGGCTGACCCAAATGAAAACCACCACGACAACGCCCCAGCACCTTCTTTACGGGACAGCCAAAGTTGATGTCAATCACATCGAAGCCGCACTCGACTAACTTCAAAGCTCCGGCGGCGAACTGCTCCGGTTCAGCTCCCATCAACTGGCCGCCCACGGGATGTTCTTCGTCGCCGATGTGCAAGAAGTGTCGAGTCTTCGCCCGGTCTTTCAACGCGACCAGGAATTGATCCAACATGACTTCGCACAAGGCGTAGCTGGCTCCATGCCGTCGCGCGACAACGCGCATAGGCCAATCGCTGTAGCCGGATAATGCGGCTTGGACCACCGGAAAGCCGATCTTCACCGACCCGATTCGCAGTTCGCGCAGTTGACTTGTCAAGCTAACGGTTCCTTGTTTCTCGTGAAGCACTTTCGCGCTCAGCTTGTCTGCGAATCGATTTGGCGAGGATCAAATAGCAGCGGAAAGAATTGTCCATCCATGCGTTCACCGTTCGAGATGATGGGGACACCGTGGAGAAGTTCCTCGTCGGTCGCCGAGCAGACTCCATCGCGAATGACGTTGATCACGGTCGCGCGGCGTGGCCGCTCGGTGCGATTGGCGAACGAGCCGTGGATCATCAAGGGGTGATGGAACGTGCATTCACCCTTCTTAAGTTCCACAGCCACTGGTTCCTGAAAGATGGCCCACTGCTCGGGGTTCAGCACTTCTTGGATCGCGGTCATGTTGCCGGCCAAGCCGGTAATTGGCAGCAGCTCCCAGCGATGGCTGCCGGGAACATAATGCACGCAACCGTTCTCGCGTGTGCTGTCGTCCAAGCCGATCCAGCATGTGAGATGCGCCATCGGTTGAGTCCGAGTCCAGTACGAATAGTCCTGATGCCAAGCCACAACGCCGCCGTGATGTGCGGGTTTGCAGAAGAGCTGGTCGTGCCAAAATCGCACGGTCCCCTCCAGCAACTGGCTGGCCGCGACCGTAAAGGCGGGGTGCCACAAGATATCGTGGAATCCGGGGCGCAGTCGCCAAGCTCCCAATGCGTGAAACAGCACCGCATCGGGATCGGCGGACTCGTTCGAATGGTACTCGTACCAAAGCTCCTGGCCTTCGTGATCGGCACGGAACAGGTCGGCGAGCTCCGCGCGCAGGGCTTCGACCTGTTCGTCGGACAAGATCCGAATGCCAGGCAAATAGCCGTGCTCGCGGTAGAACTCCACCTGTGCATCGGTCAAGCGATATTGCTCCCAGTCGGCCCGCGTCCGCGGCGGTTGAAACAAGTCGCCCACCAACTCGTGGTGCTTCGACAAATCGGTTGTCATCTCTGAACCTCCTCAGTCGTTTTGCCGTGATACGGGTTAGAAATCAAGTCCCCCCGTTCCGCCATTGACCACACTCTTGACGCTTACCCCCGCGATTATCACGTTTCGCGCGTGATAGCATTGCCATGGTGAAGTCGCTAGAATCGCCCGAACAACATCGCACGATTCACGGAACTCCGCCACTCCCTTCCCACCTTCACCGCCTCACGAGCCCATGACTGCACCCACCCAGCCTTCGACCTCACCAGTAAACATTCGTCCTTGGTATCAGCGGCTGGGCCCCGCATTGATCACCGCCTGTGTCGTGATCGGGCCGGGAAGCATTCTGACCAGCTCGAATGTCGGAGCCCAGAGTGGTTACGGCCTGTCTTGGGTTGTGGTTGTTTCCGTCGCTTTCATGCTGGTTTTCATGTCGATGGGCGCTCGGCTGGGTGTCTCGAACGAGAAGTCCGCCGGCACACTGCTCGCCGAGCGCGTTGGCCGTTGGTTCGCGGTCTTGATTGGCATTAGCGTCTTTTTTATCTCAGCAGCCTTTCAGTTTGGCAACAATCTGGGGGTTCACTATGCAATGGCATCGTATGTCGATTTCAACTACTTGGTGGTGATCTTCAATGCGATCGCGATTGGCTTCCTGCTCATATTCCGAAACCTGTATCGCGCCCTCGAAAGGCTGATGATGTTCTTCGTGGGGTTAATGCTGCTCGCCTTTGCCAGCAATCTGATCATTTCCGGTCCACGACTTGGTGAGTGGTTTCAGGGATTCATTCCTGGACGCTCCGGGACAATGGATCTCTCGGTGTTGGGACTCGTCGGCACCACGTTTGTCACTACGGCGGCCTTTTATCAGTCGTACTTGGTGCGTCAAAAGGGCTGGACCACTTTGGAACTCAAGGATGGCTTGATCGACGTCCGCGTGGGAGCCGCCGTCATGGCCGCCATCACGCTCATGCTCATGGCAACACCCGCCACCGTCTTCTATCCGGATTATCAACTGGAGCGAGTTGTGGCCGACGCCGGCCAGTCCGACCTCCGAGCCAACTCGACATTGGTGATCGACGATGCGGATCCGAACCGTTTCGCCGAGGTTAAGCAGCGGGCCGAAGAAGAGAAGGACTGGAAGACTGGCCAGCCGCAATGGAGCAGGATTCTGTCCACAACGGAATTCGCCGCCGTTGCCGGTTCGCCGAAGTTGAAGCCACGAGGCTTCCAGAATCTGCCCGAGGTAGGTAACTCCCTGCGGCCGCTATTTGGCGCAATAGGTCCGACATTGTTCTTTCTGGGCGTGTTTGCCGCCGCGTATTCTTCTTTTTTGGTGAACTCGATGATTGGAGGTTTTATTCTCGCGGATGGGTTGGGGATTGGCAGTCGCCCGTCGGATCGTTGGCCCAAGATCTTCACGATCGTCGTGCTGTTGACGGGAATGTGCGTCGGCTTGTATTGCATCATCCAGCTCGAAGGGCAAAGCCCGGTCGCCTTGATCGTGGCGGCGCAGGCCGTCACCGTGCTGGCCTCGCCGCTGGTCGCCGGATCGCTCCTGTGGCTAAGTTCCAACAAGGAAGTCATGGGCGCGAACGTCAACGGTCCGATGTCCAAATTACTCGGCGGACTTGGCTTCACCCTCTTGCTCATGATGTCGGCCAACTTGGCCATCACACGCGTTTGGCCAGCGCTTCGAGCATTGCTGGGAGCTTGACCGTGAGCCTCGATCCTTGAACCTGGAACACGGTTACAGCTTCGTCGCGGGCTTATGTTGCTTCGCTTTGCCGTGATCTTTCTTGAATGGTCGTTTGCCGTCCGGAGCACGGGCGGGACGAGGTCGAGCGTCCTCGAGTCGCGAGAGGCTCAGCTTCCGCCCTGAAACCTCGACGTGCTGCAAGGTTTCAAAGACATCGCGCGGCATCCCGATGGGAAGATCCACCGTGCTAAATCGTTCGAAGATCTTAATTTTGCCGATCGAGTCACTGCCTATTCCCGCCTCGTTGGCGATCGCTCCCACGATGTTGCCCGGTTGCACGTTGTGAGCGCGACCGACCTCCACCCGAAATGTCTCCATATCCACATCGGAGCGACGCGAACCGCTTCGACGCTCGGGACTTGAACCGAACGAACGGCTCGCGGGACGCGATGACGAATCGCGTTTCGCGTCGCGGGCATCGGTCGAGAAGGTCGTTTGAGGAAGCTCTTCCTTCACGAGCAAAGGCGTACCACTATTGGCCAACACGGCGAGGGCCGCGGCGATTCGCTCCATTGGCACATCGCGTTCCCGTTGGTAGTGATCGACGATCGCTTGGAAGGTCTCCAATTCGCCGTGCGACAGGGCCTCGGTGATCCGTTCGTGGAAACGCGCCACACGTTGCTTGTTGATCGCCCGATTCGTCGGCAGATTCATGGGCTCGATTGGTTGTCGCGTCGCTTGTTCGAGCCGCTTCAGGAGGCGTCGTTCCTTGGGATGCACGAACAAGATAGCCACGCCACTGCGCCCCGCTCGTCCCGTTCGTCCAATCCGATGCACGTAGGCTTCGCTATCGAAGGGCAGATCATAATTGATGACGTGGCTGATGCGTTGCACATCCAGCCCGCGCGCGGCGACGTCGGTGGCCACGATGATATCCAGTTTGCCGGCTCGCAGGTTGTCGATAATCCGCTCGCGTTGTTTCTGCGGAATATCGCCGTTGAGCGCCGCGGTCTTCAGTCCCGCTTGCGCCAAGTATTCGGCCAGCGGCTCGGTAGTGCTCCGCGTCTTGACGAACACCAACACCCCATCCGTG
>JBGTHH010000638.1:0-2921 GCA_041746275.1 Pirellulaceae bacterium
TTCACCGGCCGCAGGTTGATGTATTGGTCGAGCTGAAAGCGGAGTTCGAGCAACAATCCCTTTTCGAGAATGCCGGGCTTAACGTCGGGGTGTCCCACCGCGCCCAGATAGATCGCGTCGAACTTTCGCAACTCGTCCACGGCACCGGCGGGCAGCGTTTCGCCCGTGCGGAGATAGCGTTCTCCACCAAAATCGAAGGGCGTCGTTTCAAAGGCAATCCCGTCTCGCTGAGCGATGGCCGCCAGAACTTTTAATGCCTCCGCGGTAACTTCGGGTCCTGTTCCATCACCGCCGATTACGGCAATCTGGAGTTTCGTGGAGTTGCTCACTTCGTGGATCCTTCGTGTTCAGGCGGGCGGAAAATCTGTGGTTCGGGCGGTCATGCGTCGTTGAGAAGTCGACGAGGGGACGATTCTATCAGCCTCGTCATTCAGCCACAAGTTGCTCGCCTTGGAGCCTTTCCGAAAAGGGGTCAGACCCTTTGGACGCGAGTTGATATCACTGGGTTTTTGGCCTCACCGGAGAGGGTCAGACCCCTTTTCGGAAAGGCTCTTAGCACCGTCCACGGATGGCCCATGAGAGCAAGTCTCGATTGGTCTGGACAGGAGGATGCCTTCACAGGCCAATCGATTGACGCCTGCGGTGATCGCGTTAGACTCGGGCAACTTAGAGTCGAACGCTTGGTACTCGTGTTGTCCGAAAACGTGTTGTCCAAATCTCGGGGTCGCGATCATGACGCAGCGTATCGTCTCCCTGCTCCCCAGCGCGACCGAGATCGTAGCGGCCTTGGGCTACGGTGATTGTCTCGTCGGCCGCTCACATGCGTGCGACTTTCCGGACGAGGTCGAGCGCGTGACGGTTTGCTCGGAACCGCGAGTTAATCTGCATGGGTCAAGCGAGGAAATCGATCGAACGGTTCGCGAGTCGGTCCACGAGGCCCTCTCGATCTACCGAGTCTTCGACCGGGAGCTAACGCGCTTGCAGCCCACGCTGATCATCACCCAATCGCAATGCGATGTCTGTGCGGTTGATCTGGCGGAGGTCGAAGCCGCCGTCGAGCGTATGCTGGGCGCGCAACCGCGGATCATTTCACTGCGGCCGATGGAGTTATCGGACATCTGGGCGAATATCCGGAGTGTGGCTGAGGTGCTCGGTCCTGCTCGGCGTGGAACGGAGCTCGTCGCGCACTTAAAACAGCGACTGACCGACCTTTCGCACCAGATCCCGCGCGGAAGCATACGTCCTCGCGTGGCCTGCATTGAATGGCTCGACCCGTTGATGTGTGCGGGGAACTGGATTCCCGAGCTCGTGGAATTGGCCGGTGGCGAATCCGTGCTCGGTGAAGCCGGACAGCACTCGCCCTGGATGTCGTGGGAGGATCTGCAACACGCTGATCCGGACGTGATCATCCTGATGCCGTGCGGCTTCGACATGGCGCGAACACTCCGCGAAATCAACCTGCTCACGGAACATCCCGCGTGGTCGACGCTACGGGCGGTTTGTGCCGGACACGTCTATGTCACGGACGGCAATCAGTACTTCAATCGTTCGGGCCCCCGATTAGTGGACTCCGCAGAGATTCTCGCCGAGATCCTGTTCCCGGAGAGGATCGACTTTGGTCACCGCAATCGAGCATGGCGACGTGTCTGAGAAGCGAACATTACCGCCAGCTCGCACTTCGCAAGCAGCGCGATATTACCCAAACAATTACCCGCTACGGCGAGCACTAATTCTGACTGAACCCGAGATGGGCAGGGACTTCGCGACCCACCGGATTCTTGATGAACTGCCGATAGCACTCGGGGCACAGATCGTATCGGCGTTTTTGATAGATGTCCTCGCCAATCAGATCGCTGTCTGAGTCGTCGAGGCGTTCGAGGATCTCTTGGATTTCCAGCAGATGATCGCGATCATCGTCCAGCTCATCCGCGTCGAGCGGCTCCATGGCCGCTTGCACTTCGAGCTTGACTACGTAGCGCAGATCCTCGACGGGGTCAATGACACGCTTGCAGCGGTCACACGAGTGATGAATCATCCTGAGGCCCTTGATTAAGGAGTCGTATCAGAAGTGATCTTTGGCGAACGCTCCAACGTTCACCGCTGAAGTCATCCTAATGCGATTGCGTGCGCTCGGGCAAGACGAGTGCGTTAATTTTTCGTGAGGTGGTCGAGAAGTGAGGTTTACAGGGTGGCCGATCGAAATCCGGATAGCTAGAATGGTCGAGATAGGCGTCGCAGGGATTTCGGCGACGACGTTAACTTGGCGACGGTCGCGCTGGAGGATCGCAGCGCTAATTCGTTGTAAGCCCATGATTCGATACCCTGGCGAGGATCGAGCGATGTGGCGGACTATCCCGGAGACTCCGTATGAGTCAAGAGGATCGAGGACGAGTCCTGAACTCGAATGTCCTCGTATTGAATCGTCACTACTTGGCGGTGCGGGTGGTAACCGCGAAGCGGGCATTTATTCTCTTGTATCGCGAGGCCGCTGAGGTCATCGACATCGAAGACGGACGCTTCTGCAATTACAACTTCGACACGTGGTGCGAGTTGAGCCAATTGCGATGCGAGGACAAGTTACATCACGACGACTGGGTCCGCGCGGTGCATTTCGACATTCAGGTTCCCCGCATTGTTCGGCTCGTGCGTTTCGATAAGCAGTACAACACCTCGATCCGATTGAATCGGCGGAACCTGTTCGCCCGTGACGGTCACTGCTGCCAGTATTGCGGCCAGTCGCTGCCTCCCAGCCAACTCAGCCTCGATCATGTCGTGCCGCGCAGCAAAGGGGGGCCGACGACCTGGGAAAACGTCGTCGCCTCGTGCGTGCGCTGTAATACCAAAAAGGGCGGTCGCACGCCGCAAGAGGCCCGCATGGACCTGCGCACCGAGCCACGGCGGCCCAGCCAGAATCCTCTGCT
>JBGTHH010000639.1:0-6011 GCA_041746275.1 Pirellulaceae bacterium
GGTTCCCATGGTTTGTTTGCGCAGGAGTCGTCAACGATGCCCACGTATGTCTATGAAGTTGTTCGCGAAGATGGATTGCCTGGGGAACGCTTTGAAGTCGTCCAACTGATGACCGACGAGCCGTTGGAAAAGCACCCCGACACGGGACAACCGGTGCGGCGGTTGTTTGTCCCCTTCCACGTGGCCGGGAAACACGCGCCCATGAAAACCGATCGCAACCTGGCTGACGATAAGAAGCTCGAGCGATTGGGCTTTACCAAGTACGTCAAGTCGGGTGATGGCACTTACGACAAGGTGCTGGGCGATGGCCCGAAGTCGATTCAGAAGTGAGCGGATCGGTTGGCCGAGCCACATCCGCACACGGCGCGCACCCTCCAGCTCTCGACTGCTAGCGTCGCTGGAGATGACATTTGCGGCATTGCTGTCTCAAGTATCGAGTCTCCCTATTCCGACGATAAACGACTAGTGTGTTGTTCGCCGCGCAGAGGAGTTTCGCAATGCTGGATCAAGCTGTCGCCGCTTATATCGCTTCAGCTCCACGCATCGCGTCGGGCGCGGCGAGTTCCCTGAGCGATCGTGAGCTGCAGTTTCTGGCCCTGCTGGGTGCGTGCCCGCTAGCGGAAGGCGAGATCCTCGAAATCGGCTGCGGCGAGGGCATTTCGACCGTGGTATTGGCGGGGGCAGCGCGCTTGGCAGGCGAGCCGCGTGTGAGTGCCATCGATCCGCTGGTCAACACATCGTGTCGATCGCTCGCGGCCTTCGAGCGGAAGTTGCAAACGGCTGGAGTCGCCAACATCGTGGACTTCCATCAAGTGCCAGCACACGAGATCAGCGATATCTGGGACCGGCCCTTGCGACTGCTATGGATCGCGTCAGAGTACGCAGCCGACGGAGCCGAGATCGATTTTCACGATTTCGTGCCGCATCTGACCGACGGCGGCATCGTGGCCTTCCATGACGTGATTCAACGTGGCGACGGAGCCTTGCACGTCTTTACCGAAGACGTCCTATGCGACGAGCACTTTGGAGCCACGGGTTTAGTTGGGACCATTGGCTGGGCTCGTTACCATCACCAGCCTGCGCACACGCGAAAATATCAAAGTCAAAAGCAGAAGCTCTATCGACGCTTGGCTCCGCTGCTTCCTTATGTCGCCAACGGAGGACCCGCCGGCTGGTGGTCGAAACTGTCCTTCAAGCTGCATTGCAGCCGCGTCCCGCACCAAACCGTCGAGGCGGAGTCTTGGCTGAAGGACGTCGCCTAGCCGAAGGCAATGCTTCCACGGCTTTTCCTTCTCGTGCTCAAATGCAGTCTGATGCATCATCCCTGGGTCGCGGGTTCGAGTCCTGCCCGGCCTACGTTTCCAGCAGGCGGAAACACTCGTTTGTTCAGGTCGCAGTCAGAGCTCTTTCCGCATCGCTCGTGCTGAATTGCGGTCGAGCAGCGCGACTTGGGGATATCGGCCGAGCAGCGCGACAAGTTTCCCGCTATAATGCCAAGGTTGTATGAGTGACGTTGCGATCGGTCCGCAATCCTGAGGATCCAGCCATGGAAGAACTTCGACGACAAGTTGCATCGGCTCGGCGGCGCATGAACTTGCAGCAGTTCCTGGGAGTTCTGCCCTGGGCTTTGCTGGTGGCCTTGGTCGTGGCTGTCATCGGTATTGCCGTGCCAAAGATCTGGGTGCTCCCTGTCGACGGTCAGATCTGGTTTACCAGTTGGCTGGTGGGTGCGGTCGGAATGGGTCTGATCCTGGCGGTGGTGTGGACGTTCGTGCGCCGCCGTCCCGCTTTGGACGCGGCTTTGGAGATCGATCGCCGCTTTGGACTTAAAGAACGAGTCTCCAGTGTGTTGTCGTTGAACTCGACGGAACTGGATACCGAGGTCGGGCAGGCGTTGTTGCACGACGCCATGCACCGAGTCGAGAAACTGGAAGTTCGCGAGAAGTTCGCGATCTCGGTCAACACGCGTGCGTTGTTGCCGCTGTTACCGGCGCTGCTGGCCTTTGGCCTGATGCTGCTTCCCGATGCGCAAGAGAAGGCCAAGGCCGCCGCCAGCGTCAACCCGGAAGTTCGCGAGCAGATCCAGCGTTCCGCGGAAGCACTGCAGGCTCGACTGGCTAAAAAACGCGAGCAAGCCGAGGCGAGCGGTTTGAAGGACGCGGATCAGATTTTCAAGCGACTGCAACAGGGTCTCGATGAGGTGTCGAAGGACAGCAGCGTTGATCGCCAGAAGGCTCTTATTAAGATCAACGACTTGGCCAAAGATTTGGAACGACGCCGTCAGGCGATTGGCGATGCCGACAAAATGCGGAAACAGCTCGAGGGCTTGAAGAACATCGAACGCGGGCCAGCCGAAAGCCTCGCCAAGGCCATGAAGGAAGGTAACTTCGAGAAAGCCGTCGAACAACTGCAGCAACTACAAGACAAGCTGGCAAGTGGCGACCTGAGCCCGGAAGAAAAAGAGCAACTAACGAAACAACTCCAGCAAATGCAACAGAAGATGCAGGAGATGGCGGACGCGCACCAGGAGGCCAAAGCGGAATTGGAACGCCAGATCCAGCAGAAGATGGCTGCGGGAGACTTGGAAGGCGCGGGGAAACTCCAACGCAAGCTGGATCAACTCGAACAACAAGACAGCCAGATGCAGCGTATAGAGCAGATGGCGTGTAAGTTGGGCGAGTGCTCGGAGGCTATGCAGAACGGAGACATGAAATCGGCTCAGGCGAAACTCGACGAGTTCTCCGATCAGCTTCAGGAAATGGAAGCCGATATGCAACAGTTGGCTTCGATCGACGAACTCATGGACGAAATCGGCGATGCTAAGAGCGCGATGAATTGCGAGCAATGCAATGGTGCCGGATGTGCCTCGTGCCAAGGAGGTATGGGCGATTTCGCGTCTAACCGATCGAGCGATCAATTCGGCAGCGGCGATGGGATAGGCGATGGACAAGGTGCGGGATATGGGCCCGAGCAGGAGACCGAGACCGGCGTCTATGAGTCGCAAGTGCGCGGCAACCCCAAGGCCGGCGAGGCGGTGCGGGTTGGCGACGCGAGCGGCCCCAACAAAGCGGGCGTGACACAGGAGAGTCTCAAGACGGAGATCCTGAGTTCCGTGAAGAATGAGGCCGATCCACTAAGCGACCAGCGTCTGCCGAAAGACCAGCAGGATCACGTTCGAGAATACTACAAACGCTTTAAGCAGTAGCCGCTATTCGGCGGATCGAGCCATTGCCCTTGGTCAACATGTCGAACCGCTGAACTGCCCGAACGCTCGGCTCACTTACCGTCTCGTGACAGTGTGAACGTGTATAGCATGATCACCGCACCCGCCGAGAGGAGACTCCACGGAGCCCATTCCGGCGGACGGAATTCGCGGTTGCCTGTCGGTTGTGGCTGGTAATGTTGATCGAACGGGCTCATCGGCGCGGGTTCCTTTGCCGCTCCCGCCAAAACGGCCTTTTCCACGACCAGGCACTCGGCTCCCAAAATCAGCAGTGTCACGCCGATTGCACAAAAGAACGCCCGCCACATGGTCTCCTCCTTCCCTTGACTGTATCGCACGGCTCGCGGTTAAACGAGTCAATCCGAACCGCGTGCAGCATAGTCAGTATCGACCGTGCCCAGGCCTTGCGGACAATCGCGGGAAGATCCTAACGATTAGCCTAGATTCAACATTTAGGACGAGCGGATTTCTCAAGGTCTTAACGGATTTCGACGAACGGCCGAGATTCAGGCGTCGCCCGTGTTGGCCGACGAGATCTTGCACAATCGGGGCTCAAGTTACTATGGCACGATTCGATCCAGGCCCAACCAAAGTATCAGGATCGTGGTGCCGTTCAAGCAGAGATGAGTGACGACACTGGGCAGCCACCGGTGCGTGCGTTGATAGAGATAGCCGAGGCCCAGCGCGAACACGAACAACGCCGCGGGGTCGGGGCCGTTGACCCAATGCATGAGGGCAAAGATAGCCGAGCTGATAACAATCGGCGCGGACTGGGCGAAGTAGTCCTGACGCAACTCGGCCGGCGGCTGGTGCGACTCCGCGACGTGGGAAAACGCATTGGGATTCTCACTGCGTGGTGATCGGGAGTCAGCAAGGTCTTCAAACGCGCTCGCCTGATCCGACGGCTCAAATAGAAAGTGCCGTTCGAGCCAGCCCTGTAATAGCACGCGAAAAAAAAACTCCTCGGTGACGGGTGCGACGACGATCGCCAGCAGTGCGACTAAGCCAAACAATTGGCCGCTCGAATCCTGTTTGAGCAATTCGATCAAGGGATGTTGGGACTTAATCTGCAATAGATAGACAAAGACAAACTGAATGCCGTACGCGAGCGGTCCCAGGATCAGGAACGCTCCGATGCCGATGCCGACGTCGTGCCAGAATCGCTTCAGCGACAATCCCAAGTCATACCAAGTGGCGGGAGCCAGGTAGCGCACCAGCAACACGGCGACGATTGTAACTCCGATCAAGGTCACGGCCATCGCGAGGAGTGATCGAGTGGATTGGGCAACGGTGGCTTCATCACCCGCGGTTCGGCCAAACATCTGGACCAGAACCACTTGGCTGCCCAGCAACAGCAGGAACGCCAGCGCGAGCTCAACCACTCCCCAGGGCGTCACCGGCCGCGGTTCGAATGGTAGGACGCCGTTCCCTTGCGCCACGTTCCTAAACAGCCAAACCCAGGCACACACAATCAGAGGCATCATGCCCAGCAAAAACAGCGTGCTGAGGTCGGTAATCACGGCGATCGATCATCCTGCCGAAAGTGCTTTCTGGCCGCAACGATATAATCGAGTCCCGACTGGATCGTCGAGAGGATGGCGATCCAGACCAGAATCGGTAACGCCCAGCTCAACCACACGGGAGTCGGCTCGCCCAGCCAAAGTTGCCACAGGCTGGCGATCACCGCGGCACACTGGAACACCATCTTCAGCTTACCGGCCAGACTCGCCGAAAAATCACCACCGCTCTGTTCGATCGACGAGCGTAACGCGGTTACCAACAACTCGCGACCCACGACAACCACGGCCATCCACGCCGCGATTCCCGAGCTTGGTTCGGCCGCGAGGAAGATGAATGTGCCACAGATGATGATCTTGTCGACGAATGGATCAAACACGCGTCCCAGTTTGGTTACTTGGTCATAGCGACGCGCATAGTAACCATCGACCCAATCGGTCATGGCGGCAATGGCGAACACAATCAGCGCCGCAAGGTAGTAGTGCAGGGGAATCAATACGAAGACAGCGATCGCGAGGACAAACCGCGAAGCCGTCAGTTGATTCGGGACGTTGAAGACGTCGCTGCCTGGTTTCCGTTCCGCGGAGGCCGACATGGTAGCTCTTAATAAGGTTTTCCGATGGCAACCGCAGCGAGATCATAGCCTTGGCTGGCCACGACTTCACACAGCACAATCTTGCCGACCGCCAGTCGTTCGTTGCCGCCAGTTACATAAATCACACCGTCCACATCGGGAGCATCGCCCTGGGAACGTCCGATCCAGACGTTTGTTTCGCCAGCCACCGGCTTGTCGAGAAGGATTTCCATCTGTCGACCGATTTGAGCCTGACTGCGCGCGAAGGCGATCGGTTGCTGAACGGCCATCAATCGTCCGCGACGCGTTTCTTTCACGTCCTCGGACAACTGCTCGGGGAGCCGCCCGGACGGCGTGTCCGCTTCAAAGGAATAGGTGAAAACGCCGAGATGATCGAATTGCTGTTCGCGCACAAAATCGACCAGTTCTTCAAACTCCGCTTCCGTCTCGCCCGGGAAGCCGGTGATCAGCGTCGTGCGCAGTGTTAAATTCGGCATCCGACTGCGCAGCTTGTGCAGCAACTCTTCGGTGGCGGCTCGTGTGACGCGTCGCGACATCCGCCGCAACATATTGTCGTTGATGTGCTGTAGTGGCATGTCGATGTACGGCAAAATCTTCTTCGCACTGCCGAGCACATCCAGCAGTTCCTCGGTGATATACATGGGATAGAAGTACATCAGGCGAATCCAGTCGATC
>JBGTHH010000640.1:0-4691 GCA_041746275.1 Pirellulaceae bacterium
GCCGAGGCCGAACTGATCATCGTCGGCGACGCCGAGTCGGAGGAGCGATTCTTCGCCATCTTGGGCGCGAGGTAAGAATAACCGTTCAAAGGCTAGGTTGTTGTACCGTCAACGTGGCAACGGCGAGTCCCAAGCCGAGCAGATGGAACACGACCACCAACAAACCAACTCCGTACAAGGTGCGCTCGCCGTCCGTGAGTTGACGTTTGTGCCCACCCCGCGCACGCAGCAGTTGGCTGGTGACCACTCCACAAATCCAGGTCCAATGCAGCATGACGTGCAGCAGGATTCCCAATGTGAACAGACAGAGCGCGCCAAACTGCAGTTCACACCACTGGTCATAAGTCCACCCCCACAATCGCCAGCCCTCGGCCAGCGTTCCCGGTGGAAACACGAATCGGACGACAAACGCCAGCCAAAGCTCGGCCAGGAACAACGTCAATAGAGTCACATCGAGCCAAAAATTCAGCAACGTCCGAGACATAAGGGCTCCAAAATTGCAGTTCCTTGTGATGGCGGGAGCCGGTCTTGAAAGCAAACAGCGTACCCGTCGAGATCGGTCGCCTATGGATCACCCTTGCGGTTGACTGTGGGGTCAGCGAGGGAGACTTCGTTGCTCCTGTGGAACCAAGGGAGTGCGGGAACGCGCACCTGTGCGTGAGAATCGCACAGAGCAGCTCCCTATAACCTCCCGCGACGTTACAGCTTAGCGGAAAACGCGGGGAATGGATGTCTGCGAAGTCTGGCGCGCCCTTTGCTTTTTTTACCTGTTGGAAAAGCAAAAGTTCTCGCGGTGGCGAGAGGAAAACGGAGGTGTGACATGTTAGTTCGACAACAAGTGCAGACACACACGGAATGGGAGCTACTGAAATGGGCCATCCTGGTCGCCTTGGCTTCGGCGATCGCCTTGGGAATCTTGACCAGTGTCGCTGGGGCCGTTGGGAAACGCGCGGCGGACGCGCCGGCCACACTGCCTGCGGCGATTGAACAATGGGCATCGCCCATGGGTACCGAGGCGTTCGACACGGAACAGCCGACGGTGGATGTGGGTTGGCAAGTCTGGCAGGCCCTCGAGTTGCAGCACAACCAACACTACGACGCGGCGATTACCGCTTGGTTGCGAGTCGAAATGCCTTGCGAAACGCAGGTGTGGAAACAAGTTGCGCTGGGGCAAGCCTATCTCGCGACGGGCGAGATCGAGGACGCCTCGGAAGCCCTGTTGCGTGCCTATGACCTGCACGCGGGCAATCCCGTGGTGCATTACTTCCTGGGCTTGCTGCGTCTGGAACAAGCGTATGTCGCGAACGAATGGCTTGACGCCGTGGGGCCTCGGCGAGCGGCTTTGGTGACCTTCCCTCCAAGCTTCATCGTGCCTAACACCAAGAGCATGTATCAGTTCGCAGCGGCCATGGAGTTGGAAGAGGCACTCCGCTTGGCTCCCGATCTGTGGGCGGACGAGCCATTGGTGGCGAACGATGGAGCTGCGCGAGTCGCACTCGAACCAACGGTGGGCGATTTGTTACTGGCAGTGGGAGCCGACAAGTTTGAAGCCAAAGCCCACAACATGCTCAGCTACCTCTATCTCGAACGCGATGCACTCGAAATGGCCGAAGAACACATGGATGCCGCGGCACTAGGTGGCTTGCCCATCATCGGCTATGTTGATTTGGCGGAGCGTTATGTTGAACTTGGCCAGCACACGGATGCCGCGCGAGCCTACTTGAAAGCGATGAAAGACAGTCCGGACAAAGTTGGTCCGGCGCGAAAGGCTTGGGAGAACCTGCGTCAAGCTTGGCAGGAATTGTGGTAGCTGTGATCGGTTGGATGTGGGTGTCGTAGTGGCAGCCAGGCCTTCCCCGCTTGGCTGCCTTTGTTTAGTTTGTCCGCGGAGAGGCTGTGAAAAAATTGGGACAGGCACCTCGCAGTTACGCGAAATCCTTGCAAAACACCGACATCCGCTCGGAGCAAGTCCCATTTTTTCACAGCCTCGGCGATGATTGAAAACGGGAGTCATTCCATGCATGTCGAGATCAAACGTGTCTGTGTCCCCACGGACTTTAGCCCCTCGGCGGACCACGCCCTGCACTATGGCGTGGCTTTAGCCGAACATCATGGAGCCGAACTGCATCTGCTTCACGTGCTGCAGGATTTTGGCCAAGCCGTGTTGCATCCGGATTTCACGGCCAGCGGCGAACAAGCTCGCGAGTACTTCAGCCGATTAGAACAATCGGTGGTCGGGCCACCCGGCGATCAACCGGCCCCGCAGCCGGAATCGGAAGAAGCAGGTGTCCGCAAGTTCCTGCGCTCGCTGGAAACGAATATCGATGAGCAGTTCGCCGAGATTCCGTTCGACAAGTGGTGGGAACGGGTACGCATCCTGCGTGCCACTCGCTATGGTAACCCCATTCACGAGATCTGCGCTTATGCCCGCAAACACAGCATTGATTTGCTCGTCCTGGGCACACATGGGCGCACCGGATTGAGCCAGTTGCTAATGGGCAGCGTGGCGGAACGCGTCGTGCGTGTTAGCCCATGTCCCGTGCTAACCGTGCGACATCCGGCCCACAATTTCGTGGTGGAAGACTAACGATCCTGGTTATGAATAAGCCAGTCATTCCCGAGGATCTCGCCGAACGCTATCGACGCCTGCAAAGCTATGTCGGTTGGAGCGTCGAGGATGCGCGACGCGTGGGTCAGCTCGGCCCGGTTGTGGCCGATGCGTTCGCCGAACTGATTGAGGACTTTTACGCCACCATCGCCCAAGAGCCGCGGGCAGCCAAGGTCATCACCGGGGGTGCGGCGCAAGTGGCGCGACTGAAGGGTACGCTCTGCGATTGGTTGGCGGAATTGTTTGCCGGGCCATGGGACGCGGACTACGCCGCTCGGCGGTGGCGCGTTGGGTGTCGGCACGTCGAAATTGGCCTGGATTCGGTCTTTACGGCCACGGCGTTATCGCGGTTGCGTTCGGGATTAACGCGCGTGATCGAACATCGCTGGACGGGCTCGCCACACGACTTGCTCGATGCGTTGCGTTCGTTCCACCTCCTGTTGGATCTCGATCTGGCCGTCATTCAAGACGCTTACGAAACCGAGTACGTGGCGCGGCAGCGACGAGCGGAACGGCAGCGAAGCGAAGTGGCGTTTCGCCGTTTGGTCGAGGCGGCCGGCAGCATGATCGTCATCCTGCGACCCGACAATACGATCGCCTACTTCAACCCCTATGCCGAGGAACTGACGGGCTATGCCGCAGCGGCGGTGCTGGGCAAGAACTACGTCGATCAGTTCCTACCCGAACGTGAAGTCACTCGCGTTGCCGAACAACTGGCGAGAAACCATGCGGGATTGTCCACGATGGGTTACGAGAACGCGATTCGTTGTCGTGATGGACAGGAACGCTGGCTGGTGTGGAATGCCCAAAGGCTGGACGACTTTGAAGGTCATGTCGCCGTGTTGGCCGTGGGGCAAGATATTACCGCTCGCAAAGCTGCCGAGGAGCGTGCGTTGCAGGCCGAGCGACTGGCGGCGATTGGTCAGACTGTGACCGGCTTGGCCCACGAAAGCCGCAATGCCTTTCAGCGTAGCCAAGCGTGTTTGGAGTTGCTGTCGTTGGAGCTGGAAGACCGCCCGGACGAGCTGGAACTGGTCGCGCGGATTCAACGAGCCCTCGACCACTTGCATCGTCTGTACGAGGAAGTGCGCGACTATGCCGCGCCGATCAAATTGGATCGGCAACTGTGCGATTTAGCGCATCTCTGGCGTGACGCTTGGTCGCACTTGGAAGTCGGCTGGGACGCCAAACAAGTGAAGCTTCGCGAGACCAGCGAATGCCAGTCGCTCACGGCCGTCGCCGACTGGTTTGCCTTGGGGCAGGTCTTTCGAAATGTCTTTGAAAATGCGATCGCGGCTTGTCCCGAAGCGGGAATCATCCAGGTACATTGCCGCGAGACGATTCTGAACAACCGTCCAGCTCTTCAAATCAGCATTCATGACGACGGCGAGGGAATCCCCGTGGAGGCGCGCGGACGAGTCTTCGATGCTTTCTTTACCACCAAGACGAAAGGAACTGGGCTTGGCATGGCGATTGCTCGCAGAATCGTCGAAGCGCACGAGGGCGTTATCCACTTGGAGGACGCCGAGCGGGGTGCCAAGTTTGTCATCACGCTCCCGCGCGAGTGAGTCACGAAGGCCGGCCTCAAGTCACTTTTCGGAATCGGGCGTAGCGTGGAGCCGCAAAGAAATATGGAAACACGACTGCGCATCGCCGTGGCGGATGACGAACCCGATATGCAGGAGTACTTTGAGAAAATTTTGCCTCGATTGGGATACGAGGTTGTGTCGGTAGCGGAAAATGGACGTCAGCTCGTCGAGCACTGCTTGGCGTTAAATCCCGATCTGGTCATCACCGATATCAAGATGCCGGAAATGGATGGGATCGAAGCGGCCGCGATCATCTACAAAAACCAAGCCATCCCCGTCATCTTGGTGTCGGCGTTCCACGATCGCCAGCTCATCGAACGCGCCGAGAGCGATCACATCATGGCTTACCTGGTGAAGCCGATTAAGCAAGCCGATCTAGAGCCCGCCATTGCATTGGCCTATCGGAGATTCGAGCAGTTTCAGGCGGTTAAGAACGAAGCGGCGAATCTCAAAGAGGCCCTCGAACATCGCAAGGTGGTCGAACGCGCCAAGGG
>JBGTHH010000641.1:0-2657 GCA_041746275.1 Pirellulaceae bacterium
ACTCCCATCATCTGTAGCCAAATTCCCGCAAACATCACGATATATCCCATGCTGGATCCGATGCTGGCCATCGGGACCAACGCCGAACGCACCCACAGCGGGGCGTAGTGCTGTGCGTGCTGGATGGCATGTCCCGCTTCATGGCACGCGACACCAATGGCGGCGATTGAGTTGCTGGAATAGACCGCTTCGGACAAGGCGAGTTGCTTCGTGACTGGGTTGTAATGGTCGCTCAGATAGCCTCGGGTCGGCACGATTCGGACATCGTGGATCCCCGCGCGGTCGAGTAGCAACTGCGCAGCCTGCACCCCACTCATCCCTCGCCGTGACCCCACCCGAGAATAGCGGTTAAACGCGGACTTGGTCGTCCAGCTCGCCGCTCCAGATAGTAGCAACCCCGGCAACAGCACCATCAAGATGTACATCGGATCAAACATTTCGCCGTCCCTTAGTCCAAAAGCATTTGCAACTGCCAAAAAGTCAGTCGTCGTCAACACTATACATGTTAGCAAAGCCTGTGCCGGGATTTTCAATGGCTAACGCTGAGGTGCGCGCAGCTTCTGGCTAGGCGATTTATGGCCGAGCCGACAAGGCAACTCCTCGCTGTATTGACAACCTCACAACGCAGAATCGGCGACGGAGTGAGCTTCCGTCGCCGATCGCTACGTAGGTCAGTCAACTTCTAGGTCCGAGTGGCCAACTTCGTTATGACCATCGGTGGTCGACTACTTCACAACAACAAACCGCGAACCGGCCGACGAACGGACCAGTAACAACCAGCCGTCTTCACCCTTCTCACGCGCGAGCACCTGATTTAGCTCCTCGACATTGGTCACCGGAGTCCGGTTCACTTGGGTGATCACCATGCCACTTTCCAAACCAGCCCGCTCGGCGGGTCCTCCGCTGTGAACGGCTGTAATGACCACTCCCGCGACGCCTTTCATGCCCAATCGCTCGGCGACCGCGTTGTCGAGCGTGCTGCCTTCCAACCCCAATGCCTCCAGCTTGGAACTTGGTGGATTGACGGGATCATTTGTAACCGGCCGCTCGGCGACTCCAAACTCGGTCGGCTGAGGTTCCGGCGTGAAGGTCAAGTTCATGCGTTTGCCATCGCGAACCACGGTCAGCACATGGGGCCGGCCCAGTTCGCTACGTTCGACCACGACTTGCAGCTCTTGGGGACTGTGAATCTTCACGCCCGCGTATTCGACGATCACGTCGCCCGTCTGCAATCCGGCTTTGGCTGCGGGGGTGTTCGGAAAGGTGTCGGTCACGACCACGCCTTCACGTGGTTTAACCTTAAACTGATCCGCCAGTTTGGCCGTCACCGGCTGAATGCCCACACCCAGATACGCGCGACGAACCGTACCATCCTGAGCAAGCTGCTCGCCGACCCACTTGGCTAGATTGATGGGCACCGCAAAGCCGATTCCCACGTTTCCTCCTCCGCGCGAAGAGATCGCCGTATTGATCCCCACCAATTCACCGTCGAGGTTGACCAACGGGCCACCACTGTTTCCAGGGTTGATCGCGGCGTCGGTTTGCAGGAAGCTCTCCCGCGCGGTAATGCCAATCCCACGGTGCTTGGCGCTGATGATCCCCGCCGTTACCGTGCTTTCCAAGCCGAAGGGCTGTCCCAAGGCGAGTACCCAATCACCGATGGACACGAGATCGCTATCGCCCAGCTTGGCCGCAACCAAGTCTTTGGCTTCGATCTTGACGACCGCGATGTCCGTTTTCGGATCGGTCCACACGCCGACGGACTTGAACTCGCGGCCATCGTGCAGGCGCACCGTCACGTCCATGTCACCCGCGACGACATGGTTGTTCGTCAGGATGGTGCCCGACGTGTCGATAATCACTCCCGAGCCCATGCCCGCCGAGCGAGGCTGAGGCTGTGTGGGGGGCATCTGGAATTGACGGCCGCGATCTCGGAAAAAGTCCTCGAAAGGAGTTCCCTCAAACGGATTCTTATCGCCGAATGGATTGGGCTGCTCGCGCAAGTTGCCTTCGCCGCGCATGGCAACCGCCTTGGGAGAACTCTCGATCGCAACCACGGCCGGCAGGACTTTCTCCGCCGCTACACGAAAGGCGGTGGAGAGGCTCTTGGCCGAACTGATCGCCGCTCGCTCTTCCTCGGGCGAAACGGCGGGAGCCACATTGGCGATGTGGGTGACGGGAATAACAGCGGCTTGATTCGCCAAGTTCGAGCCGTGCAAGACCGCAGCGAGACCGATGACCAACGTCAGCGTGCCGAAGCCCGCAGCGTAGATCGCTTGTCGATGGGTGATCCGTGACATGTGTTGGTTCCTTATAATGGTGACGTGAGTCGTTGACTTTACCGTATTGCATCTACTATTCACGGTTGTAATGCACGCAGCGCGCCAAAGGCGCGCGATTCGCTTAATGGCTTTCAAGACGTCGATTATTTGGGGATTTCCGCGAATCCCGCACAGAGGTTCCGTGGCAGAATGCCCCAGCGCGGCAAATCGCCACGAACCGCAACCCTGACCCGAGTCGTTAATGAAACTGGCCGCGAAACTAATGCTGGTATTCCTCGCCGCCGTCATGTTGCTGACGGCGGTCGGGAGTTATTTCAGTGTGCGACGCGCGTTCGAGCGATTTGCTCAACGTCAGGAACAAGTGGCCCACGAGGC
>JBGTHH010000642.1:0-5858 GCA_041746275.1 Pirellulaceae bacterium
AGCCCGCTGGCATGCGCAGATGCGTGGGCTGTTTCCTGCCCACTTGCCCTATCCCGGTCGCCGCTGCCACCCGGCCACCGATCCGGTGAACGCGCTGCTTTCGCTGGGCTACATGCTCTTGTTGTCACGCGTCGAGACTCAAGCCGCTGCCATTGGACTGGATCCGTTGGTGGGCGTGTTTCATCAGCCGCGTGCCGGCAAACCAGCGTTAGCCTGCGATCTGATCGAGCCGCTGCGCGTTCCGGTCGTCGATCAGCTTGTGCTGGGACAGGTGAAGCAAGGTTTTTTCCAACCGTCGCACTTCTACGGTGCTGACCAAGGTGAGCGACTGCACAAGGAACACTTTCGGCGGTTCCTGGAAGCGTTCGAGCAACGGTACACCAGCCAGCCGACGCATGAGACATTCGAAACTCAGGCTCGTCGGACGGTCGGCGAATTCGCCATCGCCGTGCGGACGTGGAGCAGAACGAGCCTCAGGGATCAAGTGATCGAGTGAATCGAGAGAGGGTTGCTGGAAATGTCAGGCACACGCATCAATTCGTCCACGCCAAACTACGACCAACTCTACCAAGCCACGACGCTCCGCCGCGCATGGCGGCTTGTACAGCTTGGGGGGGCGGCGGGCGGTGTGGACGCCGTCAACGTGAACCAATTTGCGAAGAGCGCCGGCAGCGAACTCGACCGCATCGCTGGTCAATTGCGCGATCGGCGATATCGCTTTCAGCCCGTGCGGCGCGTCAAAATCGACAAACCTGGGGGCGGCCAGCGGACGTTGGGCATCCCGACTATTTCCGACCGCGTCGTGGGACAAGCGATGCGTCTGGTAATCGAGCCGTCGGTGGAGGCTCAGTTGGCCTCGGCCAGCTATGCCTATCGCCCCGATCGCGATGTCCATCGCGCCATGGACAAGCTGCTCGAGTATCGCCGAGGCGGATATCCGTGGTGTCTGGAATCGGACGTCGAAAAGTTTTTCGATTCGATCGTCCACTCGCATTTGCTGCGGTTGTTGGGCCAGCACGTCAGCGACGTGCGTTTGTTGGAATTGTTGCGACGGCGTCTCCAAACGTGTGCCTCGCACCGTGGAGGCTGGTTCAAATCGGCGTGAGGCGTGCCACAGGGGTGTCCGATTTCGCCGTTATTATCGAACCTGTATCTCGACCCGTTTGACCGGATGCTCGCGCGGCGCGGCCACAAGCTGATTCGTTATGCCGACGATCTGGTGGTCTGTTGCCGCAGCCACGACGATGCCGAGCGGGCGTGTCGCGATGTGGCGCGGGAGTTAGGCCGGCTGGGACTGCGAATCCATCCGGCCAAGACGCGCGTGCTGGACAGCCGGCAATCGCCGTTGGAGTTCCTCGGCTTCCTCGTGCATCCGCGATACCTCTGGCCGGCACCGATGAACGTCGAACGACTGGAGCGGGAGATCGATCGACTGACAGCGTTGAAGCAAAGCACGTCGCTGGCCGGACTGATCGACCAATTGAATCCCCTCGTGCGCAGCTTCGCGCACTACTATCGTAACTGTCAGGTCCAGGGACTGTACGAGCGACTGGATACTCGCATCCGCCGTCGTCTATTGCCGCACGTACTGCGCAGTGGTCGACGCAGGCCGCGTAACTTGGACCACTGGCGGGCTCTGAAGCTGGTCAGCATGACGGAGATCTTGTTGTCAAGCGAACCGCTGCAACCGACGCCTGCGTTGTATGGCGGTTTCATCGCTCGACGCAAACGGAAACGTTCGACGAGTCATGGTGGAGGGAATCATGGCGCGGGCTTGGGCCAGAGGGCGCCGGCGGCCAACAATCGTCCGCCCCGACACAGGAAGTAGATATCGTCGGCAGGGTGGGTCATTCGGAATTATCGTCGCAACCATCGACGTCGTAGGAAGAAACGTTTAAATGGTCAATCGGAGAAGTCACATGAATGGAACGGGGCAAGAGTTTTCTTCGCAGAGGGTGGACAGAACCTCGTCGTACCTGCAATACTGGCCAGCAGTTGGGCGAGGTAAGCTCCACACACACGGCCGATTCAGAGGCTGTTGAAACTCTTTTTGCTCCACTGTTCCGGCCATCATAGCCAAAGCTCCACACACACGGCCGATTCAGAGGCTGTTGAAACTGCCCGCACGGACATCAAACGCAATCTTGTGATCGACCCCAGCTCCACACACACGGCCGATTCAGAGGCTGTTGAAACAAGCCTTTGGCGAGTTTCTCGCGCGATCTCACTGTTTGCTCCACACACACGGCCGATTCAGAGGCTGTTGAAACTTGTTTTCGGCGGCGGGGAATGTCGTGCGCTGTGGCTTCAATCAGATGGCCGATTCTGCTGGGCTGATCGTGCCACCAAGACGACGATCCAGATTCCGCTCCAACCGCGTGCAAATCGCCGATCGAACTGCTCGGGTCGCTGCCAGTTGGTTACGAGGAGAATCTTGGAAGTATCTCAGCCTGGTGGGGCCGAGAAAGTTCTTGCCCCGTGGCGGGCACTCGCCGTAGGGAATAGTCCCGAAATTGATTCCCGCTTTAGCGGAACGGCGCAAGCCGTCCGGTCTCGCAAAACCGGTGGGCTTGCGCCCAACCGCTACTTTCGAAGTGCGGAACCCATTTAGGGCATGTTCCTAGGTGGAGTGCGGACCAGACGTTCGACGCTCGAACCAATGATGCGAGTCGGCCGCACCGTGCGCCACCAGCGCGAGCCGCTCCTCAATTGCTCCCGGCCGCGGCTCAACATGCGGAGCGGCTACGCATAGTCGCTGTACGATTTCTCTTCCACCAGCCGCGAACCCAACAGCAGATTGATGTCGCGCTTCAACGCGGCGCGCTGATCGTTGCTCATGTAAACCGAACGTGCCAGTTGGATGAACCGGTCGCCAAAATCCTTCTCGCGTTCGCAGTCACGGATTCGATCTTCGATGTCCCAAAGTTGTTCGTTGATCGCGCGCAACCGTGCGGTCAGTTCGGCGAGTTCGGGAGACGCGGGGATTGCGGCATCGCGAGCTTGCTCTAGCGTTTGTAGTTCGATTCGCACGTTCTCCAACTTGGCGGGGTCTTCGATGCGTTCGGATTTGATTTCGAGAATGGTGATCTTGTCGATGACTTCCCCCGGCGCGATCTCCACCGTGATGGTGTTGTGCGTCATGGATTCTCTCCTAGTTTAGGTTGATTTGGATTGTCGGGGCGGGTTGCGATAAGCAACGGGCACGAAATAACTTCCCCGTTTTCGCAGCGATCATCACGACGGAGCGTGATGGCTACTTTGATCATCACGACGGAGCGTGATGGCTACTTTGGATTTGAGGAAGTTATTTCGTGATCGTTGGTAAGGCGCTTTGCCATGAGCTGTTCGGGCCGGTGATTTCGCTTAGATCGTTACCTACGAAGTTCAGCTCGCGCGGAACGCACAGCATGTTGACCGAGACGATCCGACCGAACACGTTTTCGGTGTTTCCGAAGTAGTTAGCTAAATGGAACATGGGTGGCAAGTGCCAAAACAGCCGATAGTCCAGACCCATGATGTGGTCGATGAGCGCGGCGGAACGATCCGCGCGATCGTTCTCGACATACAGGATGGGGCGACAGTGTCGAATCAGTTCCGCGGCACCGATCAGCACGCTCTGCTCCATGCCCTCGACATCGATCTTTAACAAGCGGCAACGCACTACTCCCACGTCATCCAAGGTCACGACTGGCCGTCGTTCGCCGGTGCGATACTCGCCCAAGCCCAAGCCACCAAAATTGGTTTCGACATCGGGAGGCAGGGGCGGGACGAAGAGTTCGCCCGGCGCGGCACCCACTGCCACGTTGTGACATTCGACGTTACTCAAGCTGTTCAACGCGACGTTCGCGCAGAGCGTCTGAAACACTACCCGTTGTGGCTCGAAGGCGTAGACTCGCCCCTTCACGCCGACCGCGCGAGCCAGCGCGATCGTATGCGCGCCAATGTTCGCACCGACTTCGACGACCACGTCACCGTCATGCACGATCTGTTGGAACAGCTCGATCTCGCCTTCGGAAAACTCGCCGTACTTGTCGAGCGAGCGGCCGATGTACATGTCGTGCTGGTTGTAGAGCATGAAGCCGTGTCGACAGCGTTTCAAACAGTTGAAGCCGGTTTCGATCAGTCTTGGAGCCGCAGCGGTCGACTTCGGCTCCGTCGTCACGCTTTGTTGTGGCGCGGCGGTATGTGACGTGTCTATATGTGGCGTGTCTGTGTGCGGCGCGGCGGTAGATGGCGCGGCGGTAGGTGGTGCGGCGGTAGATGGCACGGCGGTATGCAGTGCGGCGGTGGCGATCCGCTCGCGCAGGGCACACGCGATCCGGTCGAAGACATCCTCCCAGTCGCCCAAACGCTGCTGGCGAAATAGGGTCATGCTGGGATACCACGGGCTATCGTCCCGTTCCAAGAACCAACGCCAATCGGGCGAGATCGACAGCGCCAGCCAAGTCGGTACGCCGAGCGCGCCTGCGAGATGCGGCACGCTGGTATCGGAAGTGATCACCAGATCGAGGTTTTGCATGATCGCCGCAGTGTCCATGAACGCGCCGGACTTCGCATCCAACTCGTCGCCGAAATGAATCACCTCGAAAGCCGGATGGAGTGCGCCGATCTGCTGCTCGCCAATCCCCTTCTGAAGACTGAACAGCCGCACGCCCTCGATGGCGGCGAGCGGAGCGAATTGCTGGAGAGGAATACTCCGCTGCGCATCGGCGTGGAAATCCGCGCTGCCTTGCCAAGCGATCCCAATGCGAAAGCCCGGGTACTGTGCCAGTCGCTGTTGCCAGTGAGTGACCAGTGTGGGATCGGGTCGCAGGTAGGGGACATTGCCGGGAATGGTGGAGAAATCGGTTTTCAGCAGCCCCGGTACACTGAGCATGGGCACGTACAGATCAAAGGCGGGCAACTCGGCCTCCGTCGACACCAACGCATCGATGCCGGCACAGCCTTCGAGCAGCTTTCGTAACGCAGGCTGCGTCTTGACGACCACACGCCGCGCGCCGCGTTGCTTCAGAATCTCGGCGTAGCGTACAAACTGAATCGTGTCGCCCAGTCCTTGCTCGTGATGGAGCAAGATCGTCTGGCCGTCGAGTGGCCCGCCGTCCCAGAGCGGTTGCGTCAATCGCGGCAACGGGCTTCCCGGACAGCGCCAACGCCACTCGTATTCCGGCCATCCACGTTCAAAGTTCCCCAGTAACAGCCAAACGATGCCCTGATTCTTGTGCGCTTCGGCATAACCGGGATTCAGCCGCAACGCTTGCTGCGAATTGACTTCGGCCTCTTCGAATTTCCCCTGTCGAACCAGCGCCGCACTGAGGTTGGAATGCGTCACCGGATCGTTCGGTATCAGCGCGAGAGCTTGTTCGAATGTGACCGCCGCCTCCGCCAAGCGTCCTTGAGCCACCAGGGCCACACCCAAATTGTTATAGGCCGTTGCATAATCGGGTTTGATGCGTAGAGCTTCTCGACAACTCGCTTCGGCTTCTTCCGGCCGGCCGAGCTGCTTCAGCGTATTCGCCAGATTGTTCAGCACCACCGGGAATTCCGGCTGGATCTTCAAGGCCCGGTGATAGGCTTCGACGGCTTCGTCGTAACGTGCTTGATCGTGGCAGGCCATACCGAGGAAGCACCAGGCGTTGGCGTTACTCGACGCGACCGCGAGGACTTGTCGATAGATATGCTCGGCCTGGCGGAGATTTCCCGCCTGATGCTCTTTCCAGCCAAGTTGCAGGGCTTCTTCGATCGTGGGCATCAGTTCGGGTCGCAGCAAGAGTCACAGCAGGATTTCGTTGGAAATTGTAGTGCAACCGTCCTGGCGAAGAAAGGCTGATCGACCACGTGCCGCACGAGCGCCCGAGCCC
>JBGTHH010000643.1:0-6286 GCA_041746275.1 Pirellulaceae bacterium
GACGGGCGGCTTCACGGGCGGCTTGAACGGCAGGCAACAGCAACGCCACCAAAATGGCAATGATCGCAATGACCACCAACAACTCGACAAGCGTAAATCCCGTTCGACGATTAAAACGACACATACCAAGGTCCTCCACAAGATAGGATGAAAGGAAATAAGTCCGTACTGTGGTAGAGAGGCGACTCGGTTTAGGATCGGTTTATCGGGTCAGGAGATCTCCAATAGTCGAAGGCTGTGATTCGCACGATCGATTCATGTGCAACCAATTACTCGGGAGCGCTGGCGGCTTCCTCCGCGGCGGCAGGGGCCTCTGCAGCAGCGTCGGGTGCCACGAGTTCGACACCTGCCGCGTCTTCCGCCTCTGACGATATCGGCGGTTGACCTTCGGGAGCCAGCGACGCAGCAGCAGCTTCCGTCGCGGGATCCGCTCCGCCGGGAACCGGCTTACCAGGGCCGCCACATCCGGCGACAAGGCACACCGCAACTATCAACAAACTGGCTTGTTGAACGTTTCGCATGACAATAATTTCTCCTGTGCTGAGAGAATCGCTGGGCGACGTGACGGTCGCCAAATCGCCGCGGCTAACGTGGGTCAGCTTACCGGGTCAACGTTTGAGAATCAAGCAATTTCTTTCCCATCCGCCCACGGAGCCCGATCGTGGATCAGCCGAGTGATCTGTCAATGGTAAATCTTCGGGTTGGAGTCCCGGGGGTGCATGTCAGCTTCTGAAAGGCACCAGGTCCAGGCGAGCGAGAGCGAGATAAGCGTTCCGGCCCAGACTAAATCCGACGTATCGATGTCAAGCTCCACTCGCTTGGATTATCATGCACGAGCCGCGAATCGCTTGTCATTCATTCCTTCATTGGTGGAGTTCGACAGATTTATGTGCTGCCGCTTCAGAAGTATTGTCGGTCATTGGCTGGTTGTCCTCGCGATCGCCTTCGGACAACACACATCGCAGACCATTGTGGTGCAGGCGGCCGAGCCAATTCCGTGGGATCTGGAACGATTGAGTGTTCAGCCCAAGTTCGAGTGGGTCGACCAGCAAGGGCCAGTGCGATCGTTGTTTTATTGGGGCGAGCCCTATCGCGGCGCGGCCACCCGAGTTTTCGCCTACTACGCGACTCCCGACACCGTGGGTAGCGAATCCGCTGGGAACACGACCTGGCCGGCGGTCGTGTTGGTGCATGGAGGCGGCGGCACGGCGTTTCGCGAATGGGCCGAGTTGTGGGCGCGGCGAGGTTACGCCGCGATCGCGATGGATTTGGCCGGGTATCGTCCCCACGAGGATATGAATCCACATCAACGGGAAAACCGAACGCGTCTACCCGATGGCGGACCCGACCAGGGTGACGATGAAAAATTCGGCAGCATCGACAAGCCTCCTGCGGAACAGTGGCCCTATCATGCGGTCGCCAACGTGATCCTCGCGCATTCGCTGCTGCGGAGTTTCGACGAGGTCGATGCCACGCGCACGGCGGTGACAGGCATTAGTTGGGGAGGCTATCTCACGTGCATTGTGGCGGGAGTCGATACGCGTTTCCGAGCCGCCGTCCCGGTCTATGGCTGCGGCTATCTGCACGAGAACAGCGCGTGGATCGACCGACTCGGGAAAATGTCCGTCGCACAACGCGAACGTTGGGTGAACCTATGGGACCCGTCGCAATACCTCCGCTCCGTGTCGATGCCGATCCTGTTCGTCAACGGAACCAATGATTTCGCTTACCCGCTGGATAGCTACATGAAGAGCTTTCAAATCGTCCCCGCGGAGAAGCAGATGTGCGTCACGGTGAAGATGCCGCACAGCCATCCCGCAGGCTGGGCTCCCCAAGAGATCGGATTGTTCGTCGATCAGCACCTGCGCGGCGGAATGCCGTTGACGACTGTCGGCGAGCCCCAAGTGGACGGCGACCACGTTCGCGTGAAAGTCACTTGTTCCGTTGCACTGCAAAAAGCCGAACTCCATTTCACTTCGGACGAGAATCCGATCAATCTGCGGAACTGGGAATCGCTGCCAGCCACAATAGACGGCGAAACCGTGACGGTGGCCGCTCCGCCGGCGACTGCGACGGCTTGGTTTCTGACGGTCACCGACGAACGCGGAGCCGTGGTGAGCACGAGCGTCACGATCCGTTAATCGTCTTGACGCCCGACGACGACTCGATCCGCTGGCTTCGGGTTGCTAACAGGCGGCGACGACGGTAGAGATTGACGATTCGCCGTATTCGCCCCCGCCAATATAAAGGTACCGCAAGATGGCCGAACAGAAGCAGCAAAAGGTCCGCCCGGTTTGCGCCGAGCACTGGCAGTCCTTACGAAAGAAGGGGCTTGAAGGTCTGTCATTCTGGACCAGACTGCTGGCCTCAGGGAAAGTCAACAAGACGCTACGTGAGCAAGGATTCGTCCAGTCAGAAACCGAATGTCGGTTCTGCAAGAGGAAGCCTGCGTCTGACGAGGGCAATTGACGCCAGCCTCGGCAATGCTGCCAACCGTCGGCATTTGGCCTGGCAACTCGAATACGAATTCTGGTTCGGATTTGATGACGCCAAGCGACGCTTCAACAATTACCCCCTGCCGCTCGGGCTAAGAACGCCACGCCTTTGAAATACTCCTCGTAGTTGTGTGCCATGATCGAGTTGTGGTTGCCTTGGCGGAAACGTAGCAGCCGCTTCTGCGAACCGCCGGTCCATTCGTAGATTCGCTCGGCGTGCGAAATGTCGATCAGACCGTCGTTCTCGGTGTGCATCACGAGCAGTGGACCACTGTAGCTCGACAGTTTCCTCTTGTGATGGAAATACTGCCTCACTTCGGCCAGGACTTGTTCTTCGTCGAGTCCGGCGGCCGCCAGATCGGCGTAAGCTAAGAAGCGTTCTCCCGGATCGGCGATCCCGCTCTCGATGATCAAGCCCGCGATGTTTGGGCACCGGTGGGCAAGTTCAATCGCGTACAAAGATCCAATCGAACGGCCGAAGACGATCGCCTTCTCGGGCGGGATCTCAGCAGCGGCGAGAGCTGCTTCGCCATCGCCAAGCATCGCGACGAGTTGGGCTTTACCCGTCGAACCGCCGTATTGGCGATACTCAACGAAGAGCGAGTTCAATCCGAGCTGTGACAATTCCTCGACCATCTCCGGTACGTAATCGGCAACCGCCTCGCCGTTACCGTGGAAGTGAACGACCGTCAGGCCAGCGGGATCAACAACCTTGTTGTAACAAGCCAATTCAGCTCCAGGCACTTCGACGACGAACGGCTCGGATACTCGTCGTGGTTGTGGGAACAGATAGCAGCCACTGATGGCTCTTGAGTCGAGAATGCTCTCCTCGGGAGTCTGGTTTGCGTCGCTCATCGCGTGCTCCTTGTGCGTTTGTTTTATCCACTCGGAATGAAGCAATTGTTGCAAGACGCGACTTTCTACTCGATCTGTCCGAAGGTTTTGTCTACGACTGCTTGCATCGCGACGTGGCTCGGCTGGATATGTCCGAGTTGCTGCTGGCCTGGCGCGTCGGCAGGCTGGCTTGTATTAGGCCACACAATACCTATACTAGGGAACTGCTCTTCTCAGGCTTTCTCCGGTCATCTGTTCTCCGTAACGGCGCATCACGCAAGATGCTCATCGATCGCACCCACGTGTTGTTTGTTGAAGACAATCCTTTGGATGCCAAGATGATCGAAACGTTCTTGGCACAGTCCAGCCACGTGAACTTCGCATTGCGACACGTGACGGATTTGGCCACGGCCTTGCCCGCCTTGCGCGACGGGGCTTTTGACGCGGTGTTGCTGGACCTGATGTTGCCCGACAGTTTGGGAGGCATCGAAACGATTCGCGCGATCCACGCGATCCATCGCGAGATCCCGATTGTGATCCTCACCGGAAGGCAAGACACCGAACTTGCGTTGACCGCTGTGCGCGAGGGTGCGCAAGATTACCTGGTCAAGGAACAATGCAATGCGGAAAGCGTGGTGCGTGCGGTGCGCTACGCCATCGAACGCGTTCGTCACACCATTGACGAGCGCGCCTTGCGCGAGGCCTGCCATCAGTTGGAAATCGGCGGCGCGATCCAGCAAGCCAAGTTTCCCTGCCAGTCTCCGGATGTGCCGGGATATGACATCGCCGGATTGTGCATTCCGGCCGCAGCGACGGGAGGAGACTACTTCGATTACCTTCCCATGGACCCCGGTTACTTGGGAATCGCGGTCGGGGACGCCAGCGGCCATGGGCTGGGGCCGGCGATGGTCATGTCGGACGTTCGCGCTATCCTGCGAACGCTCATCACGATCTACTCCGACGTGGGGGAAATCATGCGGTGGCTGAATCGTATCGCCGTGCGCGACCTGAACGTCAGCATGTTCATGACCCTCTTCTTAGTTCGCCTACAGCCCGACAGTGGCTGTTTCGACTACGCTGGAGCCGGGCATACAGCGTTCATCTTGAACGAATACGGTGACCTCCGCGCGGAACTGCGAGGCGTGGCTCCGCCGTTAAATGTGATACCCGAGCTGGAACTGGGAGATCAGCGCACCGAGCAGTTGCAACCCGGCGAGACATTACTTCTGTGTACTGATGGCATCCACGAGTCACATGCCCAGTCTTCCTTCAGCACCTTGTTTGGCGAGCAACGGATGTTGGACCTCGTGCGCACAAACTATCATCACGACGCCGCGAGTTTGGCGAGTCAGATTGTGCAAGCCGCGCAGGACTTCGCGGCACCCGACCCCCAGGACGACGACATGACGGTGGTGCTGGTCAGGCGTTTGTGCGAGACACCCACAGCGGCGGTCGCCTCGCGGACAATCCCATGATAACCTAGACTGCGTGAGTCGCCTTTCCGCGCTATCCGAGAACGTGGAAAGCCACCGGTCGTGGGAGGGAATCCAAACTGCCTCCCGCACCTCGCCGAATCCGTTTCACCAGGGTAGTGTTCAAGTGCCTCATCATTTTGCTCAGGTTGGTCCGTATGCTTGCGGCCGTGGTCAACCGTTACTACTGATCGCCGGACCGTGCGTTCTGGAGAATGAATCCCTGACCCTTTCGATCGCCGAGCGTTTGGCGGGCATCGTTCGATCGCTACCGGTTCAGCTCGTGTTCAAAGCTTCGTTCGACAAGGCCAACCGCACGAGTCTCGATTCGTATCGCGGCCCCGGATTGGAAGCTGGGTTGGCGATGCTTCAGAAGGTCCGCGAAGCCACGGGATTGCCGGTCACGACCGATATCCATGAACCGAATCAAGCCGCCGCCGTGGGGGAAGTCTGCGAATTGCTACAAATTCCCGCCTTTCTGGCTCGGCAGACTGATCTTTTGGTGGCTGCGGCTCGTACCGGAAGAGCGGTGAATGTGAAGAAAGGTCAATTCCTGGCACCTTGGGACATGCGGCATGTCGTCAGCAAGTTGGTGGCTTCGGGATGCAACGATGTGTTGCTGTGCGAACGCGGAACGTTCTTTGGCTACGGCAGGCTGGTCAATGACATGCGTGCGATTCCTCAACTACGAGAGCTGGATACACCGGTCGTGTTTGACGCCACGCATAGCGTTCAAGAGCCGGGCGGGCTGGGCGCAACGACCGGAGGGAATCGAGCGATGGTGGAGCCCCTGGCGCGGGCCGCAGTCGCGGTCGGCGTTGACGGCTTGTTCTTCGAGACCCATCCCGATCCTGACTCCTCTCCCAGCGACGGCCCCAACATGATTCCGCTCGACCAGTTCGCCGCCGTTTTGGAACGACTACTCAAGCTTCGCGATACTGTGGAGAGACTTCTTTGAATCCCCGCTTCGAACTCCCATCCACCTCGTTCCGAACTTCAAGTTGGCGTTGGTGTTATCTGATGGCTCTAAGTGCGTTGGTCCTCTGCGGTTGCAAGCCCGATCAAACAGCGCGCACCAAACGCCGCAACGCGCCCGTCACGACCAGTGCGATTGCCACGCACGAGCAGTTGCTCAAGGCGATGGAGTACCTGAATCGGCTCGACGAGTTTGATCGCGAGCAGGCCTTCGGACAAGCCGCGTATCACCTCAATCGCTGGCTCGACGAACAGAAGCCGGACCCGGATTGGAAAGTCGATCCGCTCACGACCCGTCTGCCTCGGGATATTCGAGAAAGTGACTTGCTGAAGGACGTCGCCGATTGGACATTCAGCATTGCGGACGTGCAGGCCATTCAGGAGGCGGCTTTGCTACGGGATTTGGCCAAGTGGGTCTCCCGCCAGCCACCGAATGCTCGGCTCAAGACTTGGCTTGATCAACAAGGCGATACGCTCGATTCGCTGCAACGCGAGAATCTGGCCATCGCC
>JBGTHH010000644.1:0-5515 GCA_041746275.1 Pirellulaceae bacterium
AGCTAAAGAGCTCGTCCACAGCTAAGCCCTACCGAAATATCTTTGTACGTTCCGAAACGCCCAAGTGATCAAATCCTTGCGATCGACGCCAGCGAGCGAGAAATTCCATCTCACCAAGCCCTCGCGGCGACGCTTGGCGTAGCGCAGGGCCTGTATCGCCCTGGCGCGATCTTCCTTCTGATTTGACTCTGCGGCGGCGCGAAGTTGCTGCATGAGTTCCGCGTGCTCGACGATTGCATGTCCGTCACCATCTATCTCTGGCCGCAGCACGCGATACAAGACCGGCCCAAAATCATTGATCTTTTGACGATCAAGTGAAACGCTAGTCAACTGCGTGCGTTTTCCGCGTGCGCGAACAATGTGTTCCGCGTAGGAACAGTCCTTCGACAGATCGGGGCAGTTACCCCGTCGGCTTGATCACGGCGAAAGTAGTCTGCGGGTGTCGAAGTCATATTAACTCGTACGGTAGGATGCGATTTCCAGCACCAGTGCGCACTTCGCGTGCCCCAACTACGCCGCCGAAATTTTCCTCGTGTGGTCGGCCAATGCAGCCTATCCCTAGCTGGTCTCGGTTGACTGTAACTCAGCAAGTCATAAGGTGTCAAGAAGTTATGCGGATTGTTGATTCCGTGTGGTTCCGGGAGGGACACAGCACTTTGGGCGGCGCGGATCACGATGGCGCCGCGCTTTTGGCGTAAGGGTCGCAAGTCAAGTGCTGTGTCCACCATGTCACCCATGTCACACATGTGCCGATTGGAGAATGTATCCACCCGAACGGCCCGAGTTAGTAGTCAATGGAATGGTGACGGTTCATCTTGCGTGGTTCCGCAACGTGAGTTCGCACACGAAGTCAAAGTGTCTTGTCATTACGGTAAGCCAGCGACGCTGTTCCTCGCTCAGCTTGTCGCCCGTGTCAGCTCGCTTCACCTCATAAACGTGCCACGCATTGATTCCAGGAACATAAGCCACGATGTCGGGCTTTCCCCTCCCCTTTAGCTCCGGACGGTCAACCCCGTTTGCCAGGAGATCGTCTTTAAGACGGCGCAGCGGTTCCTGTCCGAACGTGCGAATAAACTCCTGCTGCGCCAGACGCCGGCCTCCGTCGTGCAGTCCGTCCAGGTTCGTTTGAATCTCGTACCGTTCGTCCCAGATCCAAGCATCAGGATACCGACCTTTCAGCCAGCGGATCGCCGCAAGGTCGCCGAGATAGTGCGATCGCAATGTCGAATCGTGGACATTAGGAACCGTATACGCGCCGTTCTCGAATCGCAATGCAATCGAGAAAACATGTTGATATGGAAATCCAAAGTGCTTAGCGATCCGGTTCGGGTCGCAGAACGCTGATTTGTCTTCCAAATCGAAAAACGCTTCCCCGGCCTGCCAGGTCACGACAGCATCGGCCGACGACGAATTGATTGCCCTGGACTCATCGGCATCGCGATGTGCCGTTAACCCCGAGTTGGTAGGTAAGTCTGACGACCGCGTGACCGGGCGACACTCGGCCCTCGCGTCAGGATAGGGAAACAGAAATTCCGGAATAATCGCTTTCTTCGGTTTTGCAAATGACTTGCGAAGATAAGTCTTGAAGAATTCGTCGATGGCGATCTCGTCGTTGCAATTATTGTTGCCAACTCCGGCAGCGATGAGGTCGTGGGCTGAACGTATCTTTTCGCTGTCATTCAAGTCAACAACTTTGACTTTTACCCACGGTGGCTTGCCAGAAATATCGGGGGCCGGCAGAACATCCAGATATGCTGCCTCTGCTGGATGTTCGTCGCGAGTCGCAACGAAACGGACGCCTTTCGCTTGCTTTATCCCTGGAAACTCCACGTACCGTAGCGGGCGTATTGTCCATAACCGTCCACCGATCGAGGCGCGAAATGAATCGAATGCCGCTCCGGGAAAGCCTCTCTCCGCCCAGTCCCGCGCCTGAATCACCCGCCTTCTCAAGTAATCTCGCGCTGGCTCAAAATTGTCAGGCATGGGTTGATTCCCTTGATTGAAGGTAGGTCAGTCAGCCACTGCGCGCGGGCTCCGCGTATCGTCTCCTCACGTCATGCCCAGCATAAACTACTTGACTTCGACCGGCAATTTTCCCGGCCACCCGATCGTGGTCGTGTTTACCACGATAAACCACGTCTTGTCATGCTCAGCATGACCTACTCGGCTGATTGCTGAGGATGGGTGTCCCCAAACATTCTCCTTGGCCGCGAAGTCAAAGCCTTACTTGTTTGGTACGGAGCGAGATCGTCTTCACGGGCGGGTAGCACATTGGTCCCCAGTCTTCGTCCGCGCCGCAGTCGATCCAGACTTGCAAGATGGCGGGCAGTAACCAGCCCATCATGATGACGCAGTGTTTCAATGCGGAGCGATTCAGGCGACTGCCGCAGGTGGCGGCACCGTGGGTGAGTTGACAGCGGAGGAAATAGATTCTGGTGACGAGCCGCTCCAGGATGTTGAGCCAGCGGCCTTCGACATACCAACTCAGAGCCTTGTGTCGGCCGTTTCGGGCTTTGCCAGCGGATTTTGCCGACGGGTCTTGCCAGAAGTATTGGTTGAGGTATTCGTCTTCCAAAATGCAGAGAACCAGCGGCTTGTTGTCTTGAAGAACGGAAACCAGATGGCTGGAGGAATCCAGGGCATGGATTTTGCCAAGGAACGCTTGCCAACTTCGGCGATCGGCAGCCGGCTCCAGCGCGGTTTGATCCCATTGGCCGTAGAGCGCGTTGAAGGCGATCCACTGGTGGAGCAGGATTTGATCGGCGTGGCGAACCGGATCAAGCTGTTCGACTTCGCTCATCCAACTGCACGCTCGATGAAAGCGAATCGCGGTGGGATGCTCATCGCGGATCGCGGCGAGCCGCACTTTCTGGGGCTTCCATTGGCGGCGCAGGTCGTGAACGGTTTGCGGCGTTGTGGGCATGGCAAGTGTCCTTGTTTGTCTCGTGATTAGGCGAATCGCCCTTGGCGATCCGGCATTGGGATGACGACCGCCGTCAGTGGCCTGGGCTTTCGCGAATAGGTTTTGTTTCGATTGACGTTCTTCTGCGTCAAACTGCCGTCAAATAAAACTTTACTCTCTGATAGTTGACTAACACGAACAACCTAAAGTGTTTGAGTCATTCCTTAATCGGGCATTATCCTTCCAAATGCCGTTCCCATCAAATAGCCGTCAAATAAGACTTGGCCCTCATGCCCAGAACGGAAGGTAGCTGGCGAACTTCTTTCCTTGGTCGGGGTCAAAAGGCTTGATCTGCCCGGCCGCCAGAGTTTCGCCAATGATCCGGGAGGCTTTGGCGGCATTGTGTTCCTCAATTCCGAACCGCTTCCGCATCGAGGTATTTGTCATCCGGCTTCCCGACACAAAACACAAACAGGCGTGTTGGTAGCAGGCTCGGATGCGGTCTTGCGAGTCCATCGCCGCCAGCTTCCGTGGAGCAAACAACGTCGCCTTCGTGAAACCGGGCTGAGTGGTCGTAATCGCGACAAAGTCCGGGGCTGGAAGTTGAAACGCTTCCACGGCCGCAATCACTTTGTCGATACCGCTGCCTGCCTCTTCGCAAATCTCCATTCGCCGCATCAGGGCCGCCAAGGTGTCATTGCGAGACTTCGGTGGCGTGTCGATGAACCGCAAGGTGTCCACCAGCGGCTCGCCGGGATTGGTGATCTCCAGACGTGCCGAAAAGATCTCCAACATGGGACCGGCTCCGGTCACGGTGAAGTCCTGATGAATCAAAGCGTTGGCGACCAGTTCTCGAATCGCCTTCTCCGGGTACAAACGGACTTCCGAGCGGAATGCTTGTCCGATGGGTTCGTTGTGCGGAAGCTGCGAACTGATGTAGGCCAACGCCGCTTCGAAGGCCAAGGCGTAACCTTTTTGCGAAGGCGGATCACGCCATTCCCGTTCTGTCTCTGTGCGACCGTCGCCTTTGTATTTGATGATCCGCAGTGCCTTGCGTCCCAGCCGCTCGAACTGATTCAGGTTTTTTGCGAACAGGATCGCTCCGAGATTGGTGATGTCGAACCTGCCGCCCGGCTTCGGAACGACGAGAGCTTCTTCGGCCAGCTTGTTCAAGATGCCCCGCTGATCGGTCGGGAGCGGGATCTTGAGGAGATCGAAGCAGACGGAGAAATCGAGCAGCGCCAACACTTCGTCCCCACCGAGATCGGCCTTGGCGATTCCCGTCTCAAACGGATTCTTCGAGAACGAGGCCCAGAGTGCCGCTTCTTTGGCCGGGTAGTCCTTGAGCTTGTTCGTCAAGCTGCCGATTCGGAGAAACGCCTCGCTGCCGAACCGCACGGGCGCATAAGTCGCTCTGGAGACTTCGATCAGCACCAGCGCATGGCCGTTGTGCGTCCACTCATGGATGTGGAGATTGACTTGCGGATGCAGCGACCGCACCAGCCAGTTTTCCAGTTCCTCAGCACCCTTCTTGGACTGCCGTGGCTTGAATGTCGTGCCCACGATTGCCTTGGTGCCGTCTTCAAGCCCCCACAGCATGTATCCCGTGTTCCGTCCGTGGAGCGCCGCCGAATTCGCCAACCCCGACAGCCGTTGAGCAATCATCTCCGGATGGTCGTTGTTGTGCTTCCACTCGACCTATTCCGTTTCCTGCGGCAAGGCAAGCAATTCCATCAGCAAGGCGGAAAGTTGCGTTGGCGTCATGCAACCTCCTCTCGCACATCAGGCTTCCCGGTCACGGCGGCGGAGATCAAAATGGTGCGGTATTCACGCGGGTTGTCGCTGCCGTCTCGATGAAAGCGAATCTCGGGGGGATGCTCATCGCGGATCGTGGCGAGCCGCACTTTGTGGGGCTTCCATTGGCGGCGCAGGTCGTGAACGGTTTGCGGCGTTGTGGGCATGGCATGAGTCCTTGGGCAGATTGGAAGCGAACTCTTTCGATAGGGCGTGGGTGACGGACGCGGGGCTTGATGTCGCCAAGCAAGTCGCGGTAGAGTGCGAGCTCGGGCGGCTTCATCGGGCAGTCTCCTGCTCGCGGGACCATTCGAGGAGTTTGGCTTTGAGGAGTTCCTTCGAGGGCAGGTAAAGCTGGTATTCCTTGGCGTGGATGTTGGCGTCCTTGGGACGCGTGAGTTTAACCACGGCGTCCTTTTTCTCTTTGCACAAGAGCAGGCCGACGGTGGGGTTTTCCTCCGGCAGTTTCACGTGGCGGTCGTAGTGGTTCACATACATCTGCATCTGACCGAGATCCTGATGCGTGAGCTTGTCGAGCTTCAGATCAATGACGACGTAGCAGCGAAGCAGCCGATTGTAGAACACGAGATCGAGGAAATAATGGTCGCCATCGAAGGTGAACCGCTTCTGCCGAGCCTCGAACAGGAAGCCTTTGCCAAGTTCGAGCAGAAAAGTTTCCAACGGATCTTCCAAGTGCGATTTTCTGTAAATGGTGGAAGGATCACGACTTAGTGTTTTTTTGCCTCGAAAATGTAGCCACTAATATATTCTTATTATGTAGATATTAACCTTGCAATAATTATTTGTAGTTTGATATAG
>JBGTHH010000645.1:0-4077 GCA_041746275.1 Pirellulaceae bacterium
CCTCCCATATCCACCCAGACAGCATCGGCTGGTGGTTCGATCGCGTCCCACAATTCTTGCCGTCCTTGCAGCAACCGTTTGCGAAAGCCGTCGTAGGCCTCGGCCTGACCCGCATAGAAATTCTCCATCCGCGCGGCATGATCCTGGCCGCGAATCGGCTTCAGCGTCAGATGGTAGAGGATCTTCAGGTCGGAGAGTAAACCCATGCGGTTTAAGCGGCCAGGTCCGCGATGTAGAAGCGGCCATAGGTATGCACGCGATCCCGCTGGTGCAACTCGTCGGCTAATTCTTGGTGATAGGACAGCAAGGTTGGCAGAGCGCGAATCTGACCATCGCGGGTCACTTGCACACGCTCGATGAAATCAGTTCGCAACCCGCCACTACGCCAGAGAATACGGGTTCCCGGCGCGGCACGGTCCAGGATCGCCTGCCATTCGAGTTCCAATAGCGGGAAGAACTTGTCCGAGAGCCAGTCCATGTGATCGAGCAACACGTATCGCGAAATCGTTCCCGAATGCTGCTCCAGAAACCCCTGCACCGAGTTGGTATGGACGCTGACGCGATCGACCAGCCCGCCCTTGAGTCGCTCGAAACCAGCGGCCGTCAGATACTCCGGACAACACTCCGGCGTGTACTCGCCGGTCAAATAGACTCGCCAAAAGTAATTGTCGGTAATTGGCAGTTTGGCAAAGACGGTCTCGACGCAGTCTTGAACGAACTTCACGATGCCACCTTCGTATTGCGTTTCGACTTGGCGTCGCTGCGCTTTCGGCACACCCACCATCGACAATGTGGTATCGCGGTTCATGGCGAAGCGCATCGCGCGCGACCAGAAACGTTCTTGCAGCTCCTCGTAGTAGATGCGACTCTGCTCTTCGATCGAGGTGGCATTCAGAAGAGCTTCGATTTGGGGGCGCACGCGCGCCACGCGATCGACATAGAGATTAATCGCCCGCGCGAACGAACCCGAGGTGCCGCGAAAATAGAACGATCGTCGAGGATTATCAAAGAACTTGATGAAGCGATCCCAATAATTTCTCGCCCAGGGCGACAGGGAGTTTCGCAGCTTCGCCTGATACTCCGCCTTGCCGCCCGGCAGCCGCCCTCGCCCGAACATCCCGAAAAAGCTTTCGTAATCCAAATTCCTGATGCCCGCCAGCTTCAGCTCCAAGAGCGCGTTTTGCCTCGGGTTCATGTCCACAGCGTACACGTGTCGAGGAGCAGTCAACGCATAGTCCAGGGCATTGCAGCCAGCGGACGTGATCACCAAGACGTTGTCGTCGGGCCCCAACTCCAAAGCCACTCGGTCCAGCCGAGGATCTTCCCAACAGGTGTTGTAGACAAGATTATTGCCGTGAACCAGATTGAACACGCGCGCACTGAACCAATCCATCACCGACATCTTGGTCTCCTACTCCGCGGCAGTTACCGTGACGCGAGTTTCCCTTCCCGGCACGTCCACTCGATTTCGCCCCCGCAGCTTTCTAAGCAGAGTAAGAGGCAGTTCCCGATTCTACTGCCGCCCACTCCGGTTACAAGGGCGGCGTGAGCGGCAACTCCACGGGTTGTCCCGTCGCCGCGGAGCGATAACCGGCTAGCAGAATCTCGGTTGAGTAGGCGGCGATTTCCAACGGGACCTCGCTGGCTCGGCCGTGCTCGACGCAATCCAGGAAGTGCGCGACATCGGTCCGCCAATTCGCGGCGGTGGGCAAGACCCAACTGTTCTTTTCACGAGGCAGATAGGGGCTGTCGGGCCTCGCGAACCACATTCCGAGCGGGTCTTCGGGATCACGCGGCGGAGCCTGCCACGGCTCGATGTCGGCCCACACCTCCACGCGCGGCCGATGCGCATCGATGGTCACACTCCCTTGTGTCCCCACTAGGCAGACACGATGGATGCCGCCGCTGGGATGCGATCTCCAACCGGCGCGGCCCGCCGTGACGGTGGCCGTGAGACCACCTTCCAACTCCAGAAGCATTTGCCCAAAGTCTTCCATGTCACGCGTTTGATGTTCGGCGAAGAAGAAGTTGCTCGTGGTGGCGTGTACTCGTCGCACATCGCGGCCGAGCAGCCACAAGAGCAACGTGACCGCATAGACACCGACGTTGGTCAGTTCGCGTTTGGCATCGGGCAATTCGAATCGCGTGGGTACGGCCGTTTCTCGCCGCGGTTGCGACAGGTCCGCCGTGCCACCGTGCCCTTTGGCGAAGCAGAGATCGCAATGCACCGCGACCAACTCGCCAAGCTGCCCCGACTCGACCAGCGCACGCGCGCGTTGCGCTGGATCAAAGTGAACTTGACTAAACATGTGTGCGACTACGCCCGTCTCGCGCACAGCATCCACGATCGCCGCCACATCCTCCAACGTCGCCGCCAGCGGCTTATCCAAGTACAAGTGCTTACCCGCCCGCGCGGCGGCCGCGATGATGCGACCGCGTCGATACGGCTCGGCACAGACGCTAACAATGTGGACATCATCGCGCCGCAGGGCCTCGTCCAGTCGCGGTAACACGGGAATACCCCAGTGCTCGGCGAAGCGTTGATTCAGTTGTTGCCGCGCGGGCGAGACGTCAGCTTCATCCGCCACGCCAATCAGCTTGCCCCGTCCATCCGCCAAGAACGCCTCGGCATAGCCCGGTTGATGTGTGTGCTCGCCGGCCACCAGCAGCACGCCGTAAGGAGGCGCGAGGGGCGGCGACTTCACTTCGGTTCGGCGTGAGGCCAATTGCGCGCCGAGGCTGTAAAAAAATGGGACTGGCTCCGAGTGGATGTCGGTGTTTTGCAAGGATTTCGCGTAGCTGCGAGGTGCCTGTCCCAATTTTTTCACAGCCTCGCCGCGAACCTCCTTGCCGCCCGCAGGGGCAGGCGATTTCGTTTGTGGAATTTGCGTGGGGACCAGCGCCAGTCGGCGGTCGTGCCCTTCCCAAGACAGCACGCCGCGCGAACCGAAGACCAGGATTTCGACCAAGGGAGCTGAGTCGTGGCAAACTCCGACTGAAACAAGCGCGGTGCGGCCTCGCGTGGTCCGCAGCAGCGAACTGAGCTCGCCAGCCTCGCGGTGGTCGACGACGAATTCCGCCGCCAACGCATCATCCAGCCACTGAAGAATCGTCTGCCTAGCGATGGTTTGGCAAGCGTCAAGTTGCTCAGGTTGTTCCACGGCCTGCAAGATCATGCGCACTGCGACGGGAGTGCCAATCTGTTGCGTATCGAGCGCGCGGCGAATCGCCGTGAAGGCTTCTTGATAGGGCATCACTTCACGTCCAACATCCGTTCCAGTGCGATCAACGACCATTGGGACGTTTCCTCATCAACCTCGATCACGTTGATGGGGGTTCCCGCCGCGAGATTCTCCAGGCTCCAGCAGAGATGTGCCAAGTCGATCCGATACATCGTGGCACACATGCAAATCACCGGCGACAGGAATTGAATCTCCTGCTCGGGATGCTCGGCCTTGAGCCGGTTCACCAGATGCAGCTCCGTGCCGATCGCCCACTTGGTTCCCGGAGGTGCCGCTTGGACCTGTTTGATGATGTAGCCGGTCGACCCCGAAAGATCCGCGATGTCGTTGACCTCTTGCGGGCACTCAGGATGGACCAAGATCTTGATCTCCGGCGTGCGTTGACGAAGTTGATGCACGTGTTCCGGACGAAACATTTGATGGACGCTACAATGCCCTTTCCAAAGGATGACCTTGCTCGCCTCTAAGGCTTCCGGTGTATTCCCACCGAACTCGTCCGCGTACGGATCCCAAACGGGCATCTGGGCATTCGTGATACCCATCTTGAGCGCGGTGTTGCGGCCAAGATGTTGGTCGGGAAAGAACAGCACTCGGCTCGTGCGTTGGAAAGCCCATTCCAACACGGCAGCCGCATTGCTTGACGTACAGACAATGCCCCCATGCCGACCACAGAACGCCTTCAAGCTGGCTGCCGAATTAATGTACGTGACCGGAGTGATATCCGAGGTGTCGAGGACTTCACCCAGATCCTCCCAGGCGGCTTCCACCTGCTCGCTCGCAGCCATGTCCGCCATCGAACAACCGGCAGCCATGTCCGGTAGGATGACCGTGACGC
>JBGTHH010000646.1:0-5674 GCA_041746275.1 Pirellulaceae bacterium
GGCCGACGGCACACCGCACCGCATCCGCGAGCTGCTGGCCCAATCCAAGACGCCCGCCGCCCGCTGTCACACGCTCGCGGCCGATGGTTGTTGTTGCCTCCGCGAGGTCCAGCGACTCTACATCAAGCTCCGCGAACGTCAGTAGGGCCAATTCTTCCAGGCCTGTGAAAAAAATGGGACTTGCTCCGAGCCGATGTCGGGCTTTTGAAAAAATTTCAGGTAGCTGCGAAGTGCCTGTCCCAGTTTTCTTACAGTCTCTCCGGAAGATCTTCGTCGCGATCCATACTACAGATCAGAGATGGTGTCTCAGAGAGCAAATCGTTCATCGCTCCGCTTATTCACTATTCATGTGGTTTCGATTTCCCCGATCACGGTGTAAATATCGCGATCGTTTCGCCGCCGTTGCGAATCCAATCGCCTGCAAAACTCCGCTTCAACATCCGCTTCGGCCCAGTCGGGATACTGGGTCCGGATTCCGCACAGAATCCGCAGACGTACGACGTCGAACAGCCTCGCTCCCTCGAGTAGCTTCGTGCCGGCGACTTGCGCGCGAGCGTGCTCGACTTTCGAACGTTGAATCGACGTTTGCCATGCGAGAGTTTCCGGATCGAGTTGCATGCGATTACCTCCTCGAATCGAAGCAAGAAGTAAGCGGATTATAACCAGGAAGTTTTCCGTCCACGACATGGACAGGCATTCGAGAACCGAAGGTGTTACCTGAGGAACCGGATGCGGTAGTTCCGTACGTCCGGATCTATGGGAGCCCTGGGGAAGCAATCCCCCGGGGCCTCCCGGCTCGTATCCCCCAAAGTCCAGAACACTCATATTCTCATTTCATTACTCGGTGTTCGGAGTAAATCGCACGCTATACATGATATCGACGTTAATCTCATCGACGCTATCCAATTCGATAGCCTTCATTGCTCCAATCGGAGGCTTTGGAAATGTGAGTCGCTCTCGGTCAAGCGAAAACTGTATCGTTTCGAACCTCGCGATGATCGCTGCCTCGGGCGGATAGGCAACCCCAGGTTCGTTCGGAACGATTTCCAACCAAACGCGAATCGAATCGACCTCGGGCACTATGCGAGCTGTTCGCGGCAACTCAAACACGACAAACGTACGATCTTCGGTGCCCGAAAGAAAGGGTTCAATCCGTTTCGTATCGAAAGCATCGGTGGCCGCTTTTAGCAGCCATGTCGTTTCAGTCTCGTTGATTTCGAGCCGATCGGTCGCTGCATCTTGAATCAGTCGCAGAAGACCCACGCCGACCTTACCATAATAGGTCACGTTCTCGGACTTACTCAGAACAAGTTCAAATGCACGCTCAGCGTTACCTTCGGCAATCTGCAAAATGTTCGTCACACAAATTCCTCGAACACCGCGTACGGGACAATCCTCATAAACACAGAGCTTCTGATTCTCATACCAGTACCACTGCTCTGGATTATCACCAAATTGTCCGACGTGGATGTAGAGAAAATCCGGCTCTCGCCAAGCAACGCGAACGAGGACCGGCCCCTGGTAATAAACTGTCAATTGGACCTGCGTATCTAACTCCCGCTCTGTTTTCAACGCACGCTGAATCGAAGCTAGATATTCGTTCGGCAATGATGCGTCCTTTGTTTGGCGCTGGACATTGCGACTCGATTCGTTGACTTTGGGCCAACTGCAGAACAGTATTACCAGAACGACTATCGCCACTGCGGAGGCAGTCGCTAAGTGGGTGTTGAAGCTCCATCGCATGGTTCGTGACTCCCGGGAAGCAACTCATCAAGGAACCTCGGAGGACATCCGTCTGTCTCGTTAGCGTATCGATTGCTGCTGCCGCGATCAACAAACGAGATGGTGCGAAGAAAAAGTGACGACCGACGCAGAAAGACGCGACTCCACCTTACGCAATGGAACAATCTTCGACCGAATTGGGGCGGTGAGCACGGAAGATTCGCGAGGACAGAGTTATTTGGCTGGCGAGTGCTGGTGACGGAAGTGGGTGGCGTTAGCCACGTTGATGCTGCAAGCCTTCCTCAAGCGGGACATCGGACTCACGCCAATAAGAAAGCCCGCCTCTCGGACTCCGTCCCTCATACGGCTCGCGAAACTTAAGGTTGAGCGGAGACCGGAGGCTGCCGACGCACCCAGAACCAAGTCGCCACGCAGACCGCTAATACAATCACGCTGACCAATTGGGAGATCGTTAACGATGTCCCGAGCTGCCCCAATTCGTCATCGCGAATCTTCTCCTCCAAAAACCGCGTGATCGCGTACAAGCCAAACAACAGCAACAGCATCTCGCCGTGATGTCGACGGAATGGATAGGCAAACCATACGACCAGGCACAGCAGTGCGGCATTGATCGAGCTGTAAATCTGAGACGGATGGACCGGATGACTGCGTGATGGCAACGAAGCGACGGTCCAGGTTATGGTGGGTCCGGACGCGGGCACCAACTCCATCTGGAGCGTGCCACTACTGAGCACACGCTGTACGTCATTCAGATCGTCGATCGTCACTCCATTGAGTCGACGAATGATGGTGCCCGCCTGCAATCCCGCTTGTTCCGCGGAGCTGCCCGATACGACCTCACGAACCACCACTGCGCCGGTCTCATCCTCTCCAACTCGCATCCCGTGCAGCACACCGTAGACGAGTTGGTGACTATACGGGGGGCTGAATTGGCCGAGTTCTACGGCGGCATATTGCGGGAAGGTGATCGACAACGGCCCCGCTTCACATAGCCCTCCATAACAACAACCATTCATCAGACAACCGATGCGACCGAAGGCGAGTCCAAGGGCCATGCCCGGCGCGATGACATCTCCCACCTCGAACATCGAGACCTGATGTCGTCGTGAAAAGAAGTACAGCGCCACGATGCCACCGATGGCGGCTCCGTAGACAACCAGACCGCCCTCGGTGAATTTCAGAATCGCTCCCACCGTTTCCAGGACACTGTCGCGTCGAAACTCGGGCCACTTCTGAACCACATAAAACAGACGCGCACCCACGATGGCGGTGATGAACAAACGAAAGGCGAGTGAATAGATGACGTCGGGATTCATGCCGATCTGTAACGCGCGATAGTGACTCAACGCGACACCGCAGACAATACCGGCCAGCACGAACACGCCGTAGCCGCGGATGGGCAAGCCCAAGGGGTCTTGTCCGGGAGGACGAACTTCCGGCATGGGCAGTACCGCGTAGAGGGCTACGGCGACACCGACGAGCAAGGGTAAATAGCCCAGCACTTCCGCGGTCCAGCCATGACGTCGGCTCAGCACCCACAGCAACACGACGCTAAACAAGCCCCACAGTCCTAAAGCCCAACCCCAACCGAAGATCGGGATCTCCCAGAACTCATGAGGAATGTAGAAGAGCGTCTGACGCATCGCATGGATCTCGTGGTTACCGGTCGACGTGTGACGGTGGGTCGATCAGGACGTTGTCGAGCAGGACGTTGTCGATTAGGCGCGTTGGGCCGACTCGGGCAGCCACCAAGGCGACGGCGGGGCGGTTCAAGCGATCGAGTGGAGCAAGCGTCCGGGCGTCGGCCACAACCGCATAGTCGACCTCCGTGATCCCGGCGTCGGCCAGGATACCGTGCATGCGATGGGCGAGTTCCGCACAACAAGTTTCACCCGCCTGAACGGCTTGCTCCACGGCTCGCAGGGCTCGTGACAACGCGAGAGCTTGTTGACGCTGGTCAGGCTGCAAATAGCGATTCCGCGAACTCATCGCCAAGCCATCCGGTTCGCGAACAATGGGGCAGATGCGTACTTTGATCGGGACATTCAAATCCTCGACCATGCGGCAGATGACTTGACATTGTTGGTAGTCCTTTTGCCCAAAGTAGGCGAATTCGGCGGGGATCAGGTGAAACAACTTCAGCACAATCGTTGTGACGCCGCGAAAGTGCTCGGGACGACATGTGCCATCCCACAAGTGGGCCACTGCGGGAGGCTGCACGAAGGTCGAAAAGCCATCAGGATAAAGTTCGGCGGTGGTGGGGAAAAACACCAAGTCGGTCCCTGCGGACCGCAGTCCCGCGACATCGTCATCCAATGTCCGCGGATACTTGTCAAAATCCTCGTGAGGCGCGAACTGAGTTGGGTTGACGAAGATCGTGGCGGCGACAAAGTCGCATTCTTGACGAGCCGCGCGGACGAGGCTCAAGTGGCCTTCATGCAGGGCACCCATCGTGGGCACCAAACCAACCTTGCGCCCGGAGGATCGCAAAGATACCATCGCGTCGCGCAATTCCACAAGGGAAGTGATGATGCGCGGGCTGTCAGGTAGGTGGTTCGACATGGTGGAGGAAATTTATCGCATGGCGTGGATCGCCGCGACTAATTCTACTTGGTTCCAGTCGGGGTTGGCGGCATTCAGTTCAAGGACGGGGGGTTGGCCGGGGGCATACAACTGTTCGACGAGCGTCTGGCGGATCGCATTCCGGGGTGTGGTGAAACACTCCCCTACCGTCGCCTCAAGCGATGTATCCAGCCAGACGATCAACTTGGGTGAAATCGCTTGCGGAATTCTCTCTCGCCAAGCGGACTCGTACGCTTCCCAATCGGTCGAGTTCAGCAAGCGGTGAGCATAAGCGTAGGACTGACCGAGCCAGAAGTCGCTGACCCAAACCGCCTGCATCGATCCTTTCGCAAGGGTGTGAAGTTGGTGGAGGCGATGATCGAGGAATTCTAGCTCGGCCTCTAAAGTGTGACTAGGCGACTGTCGCTCTCGCGTCACTTCCGACGAAGGTTCGTATAGGACCTGTGCTGCGACACGCGTGGCCACGCTTGCGGCGAGTTGCGTCTTGCCCGTCCCGGGCAATCCCGCAATGGCAATGTAGTTCGGAGCGGTATCGAGATGCAGCAGCAGTTCTCCCAGAGTGCGACCGGTGGTGGGATGACGCATCTCGGCGGCGATTTCCGCGGCGGGGGAGAGCACAAAGCGACGAAACGCCATGCGCGGATGTGGCAGAATCAGCTCGGTGTCTCGAATAATCCATTCGTCGTACAGCAGCAGATCGAGATCCAACGTTCGCGAATCCCAGCGAGTGGCCCTTTGACGACCGGACTGCTGTTCGATCGCTTGCAGGCAGTGCAGTAACGCGTGCGGCCCGAGCGTCGTCTCGATCAATGCCGCGGCATTGAGAAACTCGGGCTGTCCGGAGGGGCCACCGACGGGAAGCGTCTCGAAACTGCGACTAACTCGTGAAACCACTACGGCGGGCTGGCGCGACAGGGCCTCGATGGCTCGTGCAATCGTGGTCCCACGATCACCGAGGTTCGAGCCAATGCCAATCAAGCCGATGGCCACGACAGAGCCTTGGAAAAAGAGCAACGACGTGGAAGATCCTTTTCCACGTCGCTACGAAATTGAGCCCAACGCGATCCTTGCGCAGTCGACTCGTTTAAACTCGGGGGGGACTTCCAAACCACGGCCAAGGCCGCCGGTTGTCGCTCCGCTCGGGCACCGCCCCCCGGTGTCATTCTCTATGCAGGTAGATGGACGCGTGTGTTTCATGACTTCGGTAAATCACCACACTGGATTACCACACAGCGCGAGTCTCAGCACCGCACCGGATGGACGTACCGCGAACGCGGACGTACAAGCAGCGCCTTGCCTTTTGACGGCTGATTGAGAAGTCTCAACCGCATTAACGCTTGGTGTCGTG
>JBGTHH010000647.1:0-21747 GCA_041746275.1 Pirellulaceae bacterium
CTATATCAAACTACAAATAATTATTGCAAGGTTAATATCTACATAATAAGAATATATTAGTGGCTACATTTTCGAGGCAAAAAAACACTAAGTCGTGATCCTTCCACCATTTACAGAAAATCGCACTTGGAAGATCCGTTGCAAGAGCTTGGCTGGCCCAGCGGTTCCATTGGGGAGTATGCGGATTGCTTCGATATCCACATACACATGCTGCATATAACGTCGTCCGATCATCGAGAAAACGCTCACTTGTAACGTAATGGTTGACGCCGATGATGTCGGGCGGGCAGAGATGTTCCTGGAACCATGCCAGTTCGGCCTTCGTAATCCCAAGCCATTGGAAATAGTAACCCGACCGGATGATGCTGGTCGACAACCCGTTGTCGATACGTGCTGGTGCGTTACGTGAATAATCCGGGCTAATTGCTTGTTTCGCCTGCGATTGCCGGATAAGATGGCCATCCCGCCGTTGTCGTAGCGTCTCCCTACAATGGCAACAGACCGGTGGGTAGATCGATTACTCATGGCTGTCTCGTTCGATCAATTCGCTAGGCAAGTTGTGGAAACGGGCCTCCTGTCAACCGAGGACATCGGTGACGTGCTGGCCAGCATTCGCCCGGAACAACAGCCCGAGGACGGTGGCCAACTGGCTCGGTTGCTCGTCAAATGCAAGGCGCTGACCGCTTTCCAGGCTCAGCAAATTTATGGCGGTAAGGGGAAGTCGCTGGTTCTGGGCAACTATGTCATCCTCGACAAGATCGGCCAAGGCGGGGTGGGGATCGTGTTCAAGGCCGAGCACAAGCGGATGAAGCGGGTTGTGGCATTGAAAACTCTATCCCCCACCGTCATCCAAAGCCCGGGGGCGGTCCACCGCTTCCAACGCGAGGTGGAAGCCGCCGCCAAACTGGATCACCCGAATATCGTCACCGCCCACGATGCCGACGAGGCGAACGGCACGCATTTTTTGGTAATGCAGTATGTAGATGGGGCTGATCTCGCGGCAATCGTCAAGCAGCATGGTCCGTTGCCAGTGCAGACCGCCCTCTGGTATTTGCTACAGACGGCGCGCGGGCTTAGCTATGCCCATGCTCGAGGCGTGATTCATCGCGATATCAAGCCATCAAATCTGCTACTCGACCGCAACGGGACGATCAAGATTCTCGACATGGGGCTGGCCCGGCTCGACGCTGCCAGCAGTGACCACGACCAACTAACCGGCAGTGGGCTAATCATGGGCACTGCGGATTACATGGCCCCCGAACAGGCCGTGGACACCCATCAGGCCGATGCCCGCGCCGACATCTACTCCCTGGGCGCGACGCTATGGTATCTGCTGACGGGCCGTCTGGTTTACCTGGGAGACACGCTCGTCATGCGTCTGTTGGCTCATCAAAACAATCCGATTCCATCGCTACCAAGCATCTGTTCGCAAGCGTCGCCGCAACTTGAAAGGGTATTGCAACGAATGCTCACCAAGACGCCGGACTTACGCTACCAAAGCATGAGCGAGGTAATCACGGACCTCGAACGATGCCTAGGCGATTTTTCCAACGAGCCATCGTCACCCAGATTTCCAGCAGACGAAACTCAACGCAACACGCTGTCCGGCGGCGCTTCGGTAATCGGCGATCCGCAGGGAACACTTCCGGTCGCGACGCGCGGGAAGGAAGCGGGTGCCATCGTCGAGCCGACATTGGCGATGCAATGGCCGGAGGTCGACACCGATTTCGAGACACAACCGGCGCTGGTGAATCCGCCGGTAAGCGAATCCGTCTCAGTTCCGTCACCGCTCGCCGACCATAGTCACGAAAGTACTAGCACGCCGCACCCGGCCGATGATCGGCGGTGTTGGTGGGTCGCGGCCCGAGGGGCGCGGATCGCATTCGCGTGCCTTGGCGGCGGCTTGGTAGTACTACTGGCAACGGAATTTTTTGTGGATTCGAAACGCAGCTTGGGCCGCGTGGAGTTCGCCGACCCGCAAATCGAAGTGAGTATCAAGGGAACGGATATCGTCCTTCGAGAGGCTGCCCAGGGGAACGCGGTGAAGCTCGCCGTCGGCACTCCGGCGTTGGTCGTTCAACGGTATCACGAGTCGGACGAGTATCGCCGTCTCCTGCCTGGTGCCTGGATCGATATCCCGCTCGATACATTCGCCTCCGACCCGCCGGACGCATGGAGTCTGGACGATGATGCCTTGACGTTCTCCGGCCAACCAGCTTGGTGCCACGCCCAATCGGATCTTGTGATCGGGACGGACTACGCCGTCCGCGCGCGGGTCGAGGCGCTGGAGGCCGCTGGCAATGAGATGTCGCTCTGGCTCCGCGCGGGGCCCGGCCACTTAGCAGTCGGGGTGAACTGGGCTGGAAAGCACTTCTGGGGTGGCGCTAAATCCGCCGGCTCCTGGAGAGGCCTTGGCACGCAACCGGCCACCGATTGGTCCGGTTGGAATGGCAAGCCCACCGACCCTATCGAACTGACAGCCGTTGTCCATGGAGAGCGGTTGTTATTGTTTGCGAATGGAGAGCAAGTCGCCGCTTGTCCCAGTTCGTTCGGTCCCGCTGCAGGAGGCATCGCGATTTCATCCAAATTCCGCTGCCGCATTCGTGACGTGCAGGCGCAGTACTTGACCAATGCGCCATCGGTGATTCCACCTCCGCGGATCGTATTGGGCGACGCGCGCGTCCAGTTGACCGGCCCCCCCGGCCCTTTCACGGTGAAGGATCTACCCCGCGACCTTCAGGTCTCGCCTCGGACCGGCATTACGCCGGCGATGGTGGAACTGCGGACTGCTGCTGGCAAAGCAACTGATTACCGCTTCACCATCGACTTTCCGGACGGTGCGGATACGATATCCACTACGGTCTCGGGACTGCTCGTAGGAGAGACATGGGACGTCGCTTACCACGCGCTGCCAGACCATGCCTGGGGCGACTCGCCGCCACCGGTGGACGTGTCCGATCTCGGCGAGCCGAACCACCGCGAGCAGGCAACGGAACTCGCGTTCCGTTGGACCAATGTTGCCACTCCACAAGCCCCCACCGGCCCGTTCCTACTCACGGCCAGTCTCAAGGCGGACTTCCCGCCGGGCTGGTATCGGCTGCGATCGGCTCCTGGTCGTTCCGTGCGAGTGCGAATGGATGGCACCGTCGTGCTCGACAACTGGCGAGAGCCCACGATCGAGCGGACGCTCGAGTACCTGCAGGTTGCCGCCGGGGAGCATCACTGGCAAGTCGAGTCGTTTCAGCCCGCAAAAAACCGTGCTCTAGCCGTGGTGCTGGAACCTGTCGCCGAGGAGGCTGTGCCGAGGGTCTCTCAGGATGCCGACGCGAGGGCGGATCGGGCTGCCGCCGAATGGGCGCTCTCGCTGGGTGGGCGGGTCACGGTCACCGTCGGCAACTTGAATTCGGGACAGCAGGTGGCTTGCCTCGATGAACTTCCGAAGGCGTTTCGTCTGGTCGCGATCAATTTGAGCACGGACGCATCGAGTAAAATGGTGGACGCCGCGTCACTGCGCGGTTTCGATCGCTTAACGAGTCTGACCGGGCTGGACCTGCGAAACGCGATGGTCGCCGATGCGGGAATTGGTCATCTGGAGGGCTGCCCAACACTCCGCGTCCTAGGACTTTTTAACAACCAACTTACCGATGAGGGGCTCGACCACATCACGAAAATCACGACTCTCGAATGGCTCGACCTCGGCAACAACCCGCGCGTCTCGGACGAAGGGTTGCGACGCCTGACGGGGTTGAGTCAACTCCAATGGATCAGTGTTGCCACGACCAAGGTCACCGAGTCTGGACTGGATGAGCTCGCCACCATGAAAACGCTGACGTTTATCGTGTTGCAGGGCCTGGGGATCGGAGACGAGGCGATCGAACGCCTCCAGATGAGCCTGCCAAAAGCACAAATCGTCCGCTAACCAGCGGCGCGAATTCCGCGAGTCGTATCGCTTCGGCCTTCGAGAGAGGTCCCTCGCTGACGCTGCGGGCTCGTGTGTTCACGGAAAAAAATCGCCTCGCGGCACACAGGCGTGCATTCACCGAGACAAGCTCGGGGGAGAGTTGCAATGCGCAAACTCAATTGTCCAGACCGATCGATTTCAAAAAGTCCCGCAGCGTTTTTCCGGCCAGAAACATCCGGACGGAATCGGTCCCTTGAAACTCCTGTGCGTGTTCGCCAAAAGCGCCGGCCAGGGAAAGCTCGGCCTCCTGGAACGGCGAGTCCGATTGCCCATTCTGGTCATAGTCCTCTCGCAGATAATGTTCATAAACATGCAGCAGGGAGTCTCTCAAATCGCGCATGCTGAAGTGCAATACCAAATCCAAGTTGCCATCCCCGTCGACATCCACAAAGGAATGCTTGGCAGCAAACACCGCGTCGACAGCGTCCGAGAATCGGAAGTGGACCGACTGCCAATCCACCCCGGAGGCATTAAAGAATTCGGAGCCGAAAATCACGACCGAAATCATTCCGTTCTGAGCCAGATTGAGACTCTCGGGCTGAATGTCCACGCCCACCACTAGCGCCGTGACAGCCAGGTTGCCGGGTTCGTACTGAATGGCGTAATTGTTCGACTCCCAGCCGCTGGCATGGACCGCATAGTTGCCGGCCTGGCTGGTTTCATCGGCCTCGGTTTGAAAAGCCAATTCGCCGACCAAATAGGTTTCGTCTTGGCCCAGCACAAATCCGTCATAGGTTACGGTGAACGGGGGATTCGATTCCCCAACAATTTTCGTGGTATCGTGAACGGTTACCGTCAGCGGCGCAGGCGTCACGCTCACTTCCGTTGAGTACTCCGAGAAGCCGCCGTCCTTGTCGAAGATGCGGGCATAGACCGTGTACGTGCCAGCGTCCAAGAGGAAGCTTTGCGATTCAATCTCGCTGCTGCTGCCATAGTCGCTCGACAACCCCGAGGCGTCCAGGGCGAAAGCGTAGCGAAAGCCGGCATCCGTGTCGGCCGTGGAAGGATCCTGCGGGTCGCCAAGGCTTACGGTCAAGGTGGTGCCATAGGTTACCAGTCCGTGGCTGGTCAGCGTCGCTGTGGGCGCGACGTTATCAACGGTGATTTCATGAACGGCCAGATCGCTGACCTGGCCATCGCTGTCGGTCGCCAGTAGTTCAACGCGGTACAGCCCATCATCCGCGGGTTCCAGAGTCAAGCTGGATTGGTCCCCCGTCGCATAGGATTCGAAAGTCAGGCCGTTGTCTCGGCTGCGGGTCACGGTCCAGGCATAGCTGAAGCCGGCTTGTTGAACCTCGCTGCTGACGGAAGTGATGATGCTGGTAAGCTCGATCACCGTCCCCTCAAATCCCTCAGTAACTCCCTGAATCGCGGCAACGGGCGGGGCATAAGCCGCCGTCGCGACGCCCGAGAATTCGGATGTGTTGCCATCGGCATCGGTCGCCGTGGCCGAAATGAATTCCCCCTGGAAGCTCGCTGCGGCTAATTCTAATTCGAAAGCGGCATCACCTCGAGCATCCGTCGTGACGGTGGCAAAACCCAGCCAACGCTCGCCCGGCCCGTGGCCGCTGGGGTCTGCCGCGGTGTTGGCATAGAAATCGACAAAGTAAGTCGAGTCCGGACGACTGTTCAACGAGCCGAACACGCGGGTCGTCGTTCCCGATTGCGCTGACGCAATGATGGGGAAGTTCTGGTAGTTGTTGGGGCCGGTATCGATGTCGGCCGGATCATTGGCCGTGACGCCATCGCTTCCTAAATCGATACCGAGTTGGTTGTTGGAGTGAATTGAATTAGCGCGAATTGTGTTGCCTGTGGACGAGAGCGTGGACTGGAATGGGATCGTCACACCCGCGCCGCCGTTGAATGCGATTCCGTTCCCCTCAGCCGCTTCGTCAAGACTCCTACCCGTTGCGCCAAAGGTATTGAAAGTTGCCCCGTTGGCGACAATGATCCCATGGCTAGTATTTCCTAACGCCCCACCGACTACGGTTAGGCCGATTGCGTTGCCCTGGACGATATTGCCCACGGCACCTGTATTGAGCACGAAGATGCCGTTTCGACCATTTCCTGAAATGATATTCCCGGCTCCGGTTTCCGATCCGCCGATCAAGTTTGCTGGAGCGTTGTCGACTCGGACTCCATCCAAGGCATTGGGCAGAGCATGCATCCCGGTTCGGTCAGTGCCGATCAGGTTGCCTTGGATTGTATTCATTGTGGCGGCGGTCCCGAGTAGTCGCACGCCCGCCGCAAAGTTTCCCGTGGTCCCGGAGATGACGTTTCCCGCTCCCGGCGCGGTGCCGCCGATGATATTCGCAGGCGACTGAATGAAGACCCCGGAACCTCCCACATTCCCGAGCGCAGCATCGCCGCTGGCCGTGGTGCCGATGTAATTCCCCTGCACCCGGTTATTCGTCGACGAGCCCACGATGGCCAGTCCATAACGTTGATTGCCGGAAATAACGTTTCTTTCCTCGGCTGAGGTGCCGCCGACTTGGTTGCCGTGCGCACTGTTGAGGTGTACCCCGTCCTGACCGTTGCGTAGCGCATGAGTGCCCGCCGCGTTGGTGCCGATGTAATTTCCCAGCACCTCGTTATTCGATGAGTTCCCGAGAACGAACAGGCCGTGTCGCTGATTCCCGGAGATGACGTTTTTTGAGGGAGCGTCGCTGCCGCCGATCACGTTGCTGGCTCCGCTTTGAACGTAAATTCCATCCAGTCCGTTTTTTACTGCCTCCGTGCCAGCCGCATTCGTGCCGATCGTGTTTCCAAGTATTTGCATTCCGCTTGCACTCACCAAAGCGATTCCCGACTCGGCATTTCCGGAAAGGACGTTTCCCGCTCCCGGTGCCGCCCCGCCGATAACATTATTCGACGCGCTGTTGATTTCGATGCCATTGCCGCCGTTTCCTAGGGCGGCACTGCCATCGGCATTTGTCCCCACGTAATTGCCTTCAATCACATTGTTTGTGGCCCCGCTAAATACCAGCCCAATGCCGATTCGTCGATTACCTGAGATAAGGTTTCCTGCTCCTGGAGCAGAACCGCCGATGAGGTTGTTTGGACTCTGGATCCGGATACCTGCGCTTCCGCGGTTGGCTAATGCGGTGTCGCCATTCGCGTTAACGCCGACGTAGTTGCCTTGCACGACGTTGTTCGTCGCGCTGTTGCCCTCAATAAGCATCCCATTGCCTTCATTCCCGGAAATTAAATTGCGAGCGACAGGCGTGATGCCACCGATGGTGTTCGAGGCGGCTTGCACCAAGTGGACGCCGTGCCAAGCGTTGTGGAGTGCGCCACTTCCGTTGGCCGTGGTGCCGACGAAGTTCCCCGCTACCAGATTGTGATCTGTCCCCAAGTGCTCGATCCAAATTCCGTTCGCATTGTTGCCTGAAACGACATTTCCCTGCGCGGCGTTGGAGACGCCGTGGACATCCACGCCGATTCGGTTGAACTGCGTGCCGCGACGGAGCATCACGCCCGTGGTATTACCCAGTCGCTCGGTGCCCTCGACATTCGTGCCAATGTAGTTGCCGGCAACGATGTTATACCCGGTGCTTGCGTCTCCGATTTCCACTCCGAACGTTGTGTTCCCCGCAATAATATTTCTTTCCGCCTCATCGGAAACGCCGTTGCCGTCCGTGCCGATTCGGTTATGCTGCGCTCCGCCGAAAATCCAGACCCCCATCGCCGTTTGCCCCAACGTCGTGCTGCTGGCGGCGTTCGTGCCGATGAGATTGCCGGCGACGACGTTGTCAATCGTGCCACTCCCCGCAATTTTTACTCCGACGTGGTTCGCGGCGATGAGATTCCCCTCAGTCGCATCGTCATTTCCGTCGCTGTCCGTGCCGATCCAATTGGCATTCGCTCGGTCATCGATTCGAACGCCGTCCCCACCATTTCCTAAACGGATCGTGCCGCTGACGTCCGTGCCGATGTAATTGCCCTGAACCGCATTCGCGGTCGTCGTCTGACCGTGCAGGAGCACGCCTACCTCGGAATTGCCGGAAACGATGTTGCGCGATGCCGCGTCCGCACCGCCAATGAGGTTGCCGGGGGAATTCTGGACGCGAATTCCAAGGCGATTGGGGCGAGCGTCTGTTCCGGTAACATCAACGCCCACATAGTTGCTTTCCAGGACATTGCCGCCGTTCGTGACTAGGACGATTCCAGATTGCGCGGTGAATCCGTTTACCGCCAACCCGCGAATGGTGCTGTTTCCAGCCGAGATGGTTAGACCGCTGAACGAGCTGCCGAAACCCGTTGTAAGTTCAATGAGCGGTGTGCCGACGTAACCTGGCTGGGTAGTCGCGTCAATCGTGACTGAGTCAGTAACGGTCGGCAGTGCCGTGGCCAGGCTAATCGTCTTCGCGCCACTGCCAGGAATATGGAACGCGATGGTGTCGTGACCGGCACTGGTGTTTGCTTGCTGAATCGCCCAACGTAACGAGTCCGGACCGGCATCGTCGGTGTTCAGGACCGTGAACACCGCCAGCAGAGCCCGCTCTTCGAGCACTTCAAACCGTGGCCGAAATTTGGCGATCCTGGAGAAGTTGCTTCGGCGGGCTTGGCGATACCTCCGCGTGGAGTTAGAGACAGGGCGATTGCGGCTGAAAAACATCGGAAATGCCTCACGGGAAGTGGCCAGGAAAATGAAGGAAAGAGCGGCGAGACTCGATCCGCGCAAGTAGAAGTACCGCTGTCAAAACCAGCCGCTACGAACAGTACGAGAGGCAGAGCGGCGATCTGTCAAGAAAAACTCAAGATCGCTCCAAGATGTCGAACTTAGCTCGATCCCAGTGCCACGAGACCGCTGCCCAGCATGAGCGTGACCAGGACCAACCACAGCTCGTAAGAAGGCCGAGTCCGCAGGCCAGCAGCCTACTGCTGCTCGATTTCCGCCAGACGCTGGGCGACATATCCTGCACTTTCCGGGCGATCCGCCGCCTCTCTCGACAAGAGCCCCATCACCAGATCGGAAAGTGCAGCCGGAATCGCTTGGTCGATGGCACGGGGCGACGGCTCACTCAGCGCCATCGCATTGATGACCGCCAACAGGTTTTTGCCGGGAAAGGCCAATTGGCCGGTACAGAGGCGATACAGGATGCAGCCCAAGCTAAACAGGTCGCTTCGGGCGGTTGCCGGTTCGCCCCGCGTCTGTTCCGGTGCCATGTACGATGGCGTGCCAATAATCTCGCCGCTGAGCGTCAAGGATCGAGCATCGTCATCGAGGATCTTCGCCAGCCCGAAGTCCAAAATCTTCACCTGGTAGGGAGCGTCGGCAATGGACTCTGTCAGCGAGCCACGAGGCAGTTGGCTACTCGTGCCAACCGGGGGAGGCCCCTGCAGCCAGACGTTGGCCGGCTTCAGGTCCCGATGAATCAGACCATGTTGGTGTGCCGCAGCCAATCCGGCGGCGATCTGCCGACCGATCTGGAAGACGTCGGCCAGTGGTAGCTTGGTTTCTCTATGCAAACGCGACTCGAGAGTCTCCCCGTTCAGCAGCTTCATTACCAGAAACAGGACGCCGCCGTCCATTCCCACGTGGTGGATGCCCACCAAGTGCTCGCTTTCCAGTTTGGCCGCAGCCCGCCCTTCACGAAGAAACCGTTCGCGCGCGGCAGGCTGTTCGGCCAATTCCGGCCGGATCACTTTTATCGCGACCAGCCGTCTAAGCTGCGAATCTTCAGCTCGAAAAACGATCCCCATGCCTCCGACACCCAATAGCCCGAGCACGCGGTAACCTCCCAAGCGGCCAATCTCGTCCGGTTCAACGGCCGGAGCGAGAAAGGAACAGGTGGCCAGCAGCCCGGTCGGTGATTCGGGCACATTGGCGTTTAAAGGACTCCGCCTCACATGCTCTTCCGAAGTGCTCGGCGGTAATCGTTGGAGCAACTGGATCAACTTGGCTACCGCCACCGACTCGGGCTCCTCCTCGGACGGCAGCAAACCGGCCAGAGCGTCGACGACCTCATCTCTCGCGACACTTCCCTGGTGCTCGAAGATGACGGCGCAGCGATCACAATCGAGCAGATGTCGCTCGATGTCTTCCGCCTCCGGACTGCCAACCTGTCCCAAAGCGAAAAGACGCAAGGTGGGGAAATCAGGACATTTCACGTCTTCCGTCAATCGCCCCTCCCCCGCCCGCTAGATGCGCACGGATCAATCGAGCAATCCCGCCAGTTCCTCGCGTACGCGCCGTAGCACGCGCGACTTGATTAGGTACACGGCATTGACCGTCAGGTTGTATTCGGCGGCAATTTGCGCCGCCGGTTGGCCGTCAATCATGAGCCGCCAAAAGATGGTCCACGTCTGTTCTTGAAATTCTCGCTTGAGAAAAATCAAGACGCGCCCCACCAAATACCGGCGATACTCGATCTCGCCAAACGCATGAGAGGGGTCCGCGTCGGCCAGACATTCAAACTGAGACGGGTCCGTCGAGGGCATCGGGACTCGTCGTCGGCAGATGTCTCGCCACTTGTTCTGGGTCACCGTACGCAGCCAACTGCGGAAACTCTGACACGGATCGTATCTGAATTCCGGCATCTGTCGCACCAGCACGGCAAAGACCTCTTGCACCAGATCCGCGGCATCGCTGGATTGCAACCCCATCCCGCGAGCCCATTTGTAGAGCAACGGGGTGTACATGTTCACGAAACGCCTCCACGCCTCTTGGTCGTTCGGCTGCTTAAGGCGAGCGAGCAGGCTGGCGGGGGTATCGAGCATCGGAAGCGTGCGGCTGTCAGAGAATGTAAACGAATGGTTGTTTCCGGTGTCGGCCCGACCTTCATGCTTCGCGAATTCCTGCCGAATTATTATGCTCGTCTACCGTTGAGATCACAAGCCAGAGGCGGCTCACACACACGATACGAAGGTCAAGCGGCCGACGGCGGTGCTGTTTCCGCGTGCTCCACGCTCTCCCAGGTCACTGGCAACGGCGGCCAAGTTCACGCCGACCCGCAGCCCCTGCATGGCTTGTCTCACTCCGCGCCACTTACACTACCCGCGAACAGCTTGCTGGAATTTGCCCGGTAATGTCGTAAGAGCTCGGCCGCGACTTGGAGCGCGTCGGTGGGCGAAGCCTTGCCCTCCATAATTGTCGCCGAGTTTAAAAACATGGCTCCGACTCCCAAGCCACAGACTCATCAACCGGTATCTTTAATTGTCGCTAGACAATCCGCTGCCACGTTGGCGCAGCTGGTCGGCAAATCGGCTGGCATCTTGATTAAACGGATCGAATACAAGGCTGCGGTCGATCATCTTCAGCGACTCGCGGACCCGCCCCATTTCCTCAAGTTGTTGAGCCCATTGATATGCATATTTGGCCAGCAATTGATAGACGACCGTATCGGATTGATCGTGCGAGTGCGCGCATTCGAGCCACTCGACGGCCTGCTCCAAACTCTCACTCGCTCGCGCCGCCTCGATATGCAGATTAATCATCTCGCGAAAGACCGCTGGATTGTTCGGCTCGAGTTCCCGGGCACGATGTGACTCGCTGACGGCTTCCGCACGTCGACCATTGGCCAGTGCCCTACGAGCGTTGTCGAGATGGGGATTTGCCAACGCGACAAACGCCCTATCGACTGCATCCACTTCCGCCAGCATCTCGCCAGCCTCGCTGATGACCTGCTGGATTATTTCACGCGAGCGCTCTGGGCTGACGCTGGAAACGCCTCGAATGTAGCTCCACACGGCATGCAAGGAACGGGCAAAGTCGGCATTTCCGGCGGGCTCCGCGGCATGGCCCGCGCCGGAATCGGGTTCAAAGTGAAAGCGGATTTCAAGCGAAGGATTCGCGATCTCGCTCCGCAACACGGGCGAGGAATCGGTGGGTGGGGTCGACGATGGCGGTGGCGTGTCCGTGAGTGACGAATCGGTGCTCCGAGCGACCAACACCGCGCCGACGGATGAATGATGGATCGGCACTACTTGCGTTCCCGCCCCAAACTCGTTGTTCAACCTTGTGCGAACTAGATTCCAGGATATGGGACTGCCGCCGAGTAACAGGATCTGGTCGAGTTCCTGATTGCCGACTCGATTGTGCGACAACAGCCGCTTGATCGTTTCGAGAAGCGACTCAACGCCGTAATCCAACGTACTCCACAAGTCCTCATGCGAGGCATCCAAAGTCCCCGTCACACCCCACTCCGGCGACGACAATTCCAGAGCCGTCACCGTTGACTTATCAAGCTGCTTGCGAATTCGATAGGCATCCAACCAACGTGCCTGCCAGTTGACATGCGGGTCGTTGCTCAGTTCGAGCGTTTGCTGAAGGGCAACCAGAATCGCTTCGTCCACGATGCGGTGCGATAACACTGGAGTGCGCCAATGGTCTCGGACTCGGACCACTCCCTTCAATGCGCTGACCAGCGAAATGTCCACATGATCGAATTCGATTTGGCAGATCAGCGCCGTCACTGGCGAACTGCTCTCGCGAAAGCGATCGACTGCAATCGCCACATTGTGTCCGCACACGCGAACGTTTCGCCATCCATTGTTCCTAGCGATCTCGCGACAGCGGTCACGGGCCGGGCGACTGGCACTGGATGAAATCGCAATGCAGGTATCGTAGGCTTCCGACTTCTGCAGTTCGGGGCACCCGGCATGGATGCGTCGCAGGGTGTGTTCAAGCCAGTCACCCGAACCGAGTTGGCGCGGCGACAATAACGTTACCGGCAAACATGTGCTCGGCTCTGAACTCAGGGTGATAACCGGTCTAGTGGTATCCTGAAAGCGGACGACTTGAATGCGCTCCAGCGGCTCGTCGGACGACAGGAACGCCAAGTCGATATCAAAGTCGTTGATCGAAATCCCAAAGTATGCTACCATCCTTACCCACTTTCCCCGGTGACCTGTCCGCGTCCTGGACCGCCGGACGAGGGTCCCGTCTTGACTTCAATCACGCGATGCACTGCGAGTTTCAGGGCATCTGATATCTCCCGCACCTGTCGGGCATTCTTTTCGCGATAGGCGCGTTCCAATGCCACTCTCGCCCGGGCAATTTCTCGCGCCACGTTCTTGTCAGCCATCTCCTGTGCCCGCTGAGCCAGAAAGAGATCGCTGGCCGTGCCCGAACCCATCATCGCTAAGGTAATGGCTTGGCACACACTGCTGCCCGTCGTGCGTTCGTTTTGTTCGACGGCGTGTCGACCCTTTTCGAGCAACTGGGTCAAGTTGTCTCGATCGGCGGGAATGAAATAGGGCTCGAAATTCTGCAGGAAGTAGCGTCCCACATCGATCGATTGCCGCAGGTCTTCCTTCCATTTCAAATGCTGCTCTCGCTCCTCAACACTCACTACCGGCTGGTTGCGTTCGATTTTCCAACTGCCGCGATAGTCTGGAAACCCCTGGACCTCAATATCGACTTCCAGGTTGCCATGTTCGTCGATATTAAAGCCGACCCAGACCGGCGTCTTGGCAGGGATGCCGCTAGGCAATTCATAGTTGACGATACCCTGGCACGAGTTGTAGGTCGTGATCGAGCTATTGCCCTGAAAAATCGGCAGCCGGATCAGTCGTTGGTTATCCGACGTTGGATAGTACTTCCCTTTGTAATGGCCTTTCGGTGTCGGATAAGTCGTTCCTCTCGCGATGATCGTCGAGAAGCTGTGCTGATTTCCGTCTAGATAAATCTCGACTCCTAATTCCATCGGGACGGGGAGCCCGGTCTGATCGAACTTCGCCAGCGAGATTTTGCCTGATTTGTCAACGGGGAACCTTTCGTTCCACAGTGCGGCACCGAGCGAGACGCAGTGCATTGGATCGACGTTGTCACGGATCTTGGATTCGCCAAACCGCCTCGCAAGTTCACGTCGAACCAGCGGAACCTTCGTCGAACCACCTGCGAGCAAGACATTCGTCAAATCGTTCGGTGTCAGCGACGTCCGCTGTAGGGACTCTTCCACGAGGTCAATGCTGCGCCGCACGACTTCGGTAATATCTGATTCGAATTCATTGCGCGTAATCACAAAGTCCAAACTGATGGCACCCTTGTCGGGATGGTGGGTAAGGAACGGTTCGAGGATTTGAAAGCTCGCTTTGTCACTGAGCGCCTTCTTGGCCTTTTCGGCAACCAATTTGATGCGGCGCCTCGCCTTCGCATCATGCACCACTTCGACTCGGTACTTGTCATGAATCCAGCGATGAATGCGGTCTTCGATGGTGTGGTCAAAATCGTCGCCCCCCAACCACATGTCGCCCACCGTGTCGAGGACCTGGATATTGTCGCCGGCGATTTGAACAATCGACACGTCGAACGTTCCTCCTCCCAGATCGAAAACCAACAGTCGCTCGCCCTTGCTGCATTTTTCGTCAGCACCGAACGCAAGCGAAGCCGCAATCGGCTCGTTCAACAGAGGGCGAAGTCGAAGCCCGGCCAGCTCGCCCGCTTCCTTCGTCGCATTCCGCTGATTGTCCAGGAAATAGGCCGGCACCGTAATCGTAGCCCCATCGATCGGTTGCGACAGGACGTGCTGGCAATCTTCCTTGATATGCCGCAAAATCATCGCGGAGACTTCAATCGGCGTGTACTCCTTGTCGCCCATTAATACACGGACGCCGATATCCTCGGCATCCTTGGGCGAGCAAATGCGGTAGGGCACGCGCCGATTCAACTCTTCGACTTTCTGATTGTTGTAATCCAACCCCATCACCCGTTTGATTGAATACACCGTATCCTCCGGTGCCTGCTCTGCGAAGTTCACGGCCTGAATTCCAACCAAGAACTCCTCGGTGCCCCCCAGTTTTCGGCAACTTACCACGGACGGCGTTAGCAGCGAGTCGTCGCGGCTACGTATGACTTCCGGCTTCCCCGCCCGGACGATCGATGCCACGCTGTTGGTCGTTCCCAGATCAATCCCAATCGATGCCATGTTGATTCTCCCTCGGCGATGCGTCGCCAGAGTCCGACCTAATCATCAAAGTTCGAATCTTGCGCCACGCTCACAACTTTCGCAGCCCGCAACAACTGGTCGTTCCAAAGATAACCGGCGAGTTCTTCACCGACAATTGTCTCGGGATCGCCGGGTTGCGGGACAACTTCAATCACTTGATGAAGTCGCGGGTCGACCTTCGCACCAATCGTGGCAATTCGAGTCACACCCAACTCGCTCAGCCGGTGCAGCAGTTTGGCGTGCAGCGTTTTAAGTCCGTCCTGCCAAAAGCCCGGAAGCTGGCGGAAAGATGCGTCATCGCACAAACGTTGTGCGTCGTCGGCGGCTTCGATCAAAGTTGCCAAAACACTGTGTATTCGCGTCTCGTAGTCGCGGCGAAGGACATCAAGATGGCTTTGCATCCACAATTGCGAGTCGAGATCAAATCCACCAAAGCCGGGTGCCGGATGGTCGTTACTCATGATGTACACGTCTCAAATAGGCGGTGTTCGTATCGTGGGCGACGTCGACGCGGGTACGTTTTATCAGGGCCGGGCCTCGTTGCTCGAATTGCGCAATCGCCTCAGTTCCCGATCCACTAAGTCATCCGGCTTGCTCAGTGCGGCATTGTACAAGAAGAAGTCCACAACCAATCGCTCGCCAGGAGTGCGAACCTGATCCCACGCCCGCCGCAATCCCGGTGACATGGCTTGCGAAGCCTGCAGTTCGAGCGAAGCCTCAAGTATCTCGAAGTGAGTTGATTGGGGCGATATCCTGGTGCCTTCAAGAACTTCGTAGGGAAACCCATCGCCGAGCCATTCGTGGGAGACGCGTGGAATCATGATCGTCGGAACCTCATTACTGGATCAGTTGTCGCCTTCCAACATCGCTCCCAATTTAGGATCAATCAATCAAGCAACCGATCGACGATATTCCGCACGCGCCGCAGGCGATCCCGCAGGACGACGTCGTCCGGAAAAAATCGGAGCCCCTTTTCAAGGATTAAAACCCGCAGTTCGACATCCTCGGTCGCATCACCTATCTCCAAGAACTTATCCCGAATCTGACTCGACTCGGCACTCTCCTCCGCCACTAACAGAGCCGCATCGCTCAACGCATCCAACGCCATGGCAAATTGTCCGCTGTTGCTCGCCTGTTCGGCCAGATCGAGCCGCTCGCGCCATGCATTATCGGTGGTTGAAAAGTTCCACGGTTCGGAAATCATCCCCTCCGTCGACATCGCTTGTGCGGATGAAGCCTGCTGTTCGAGTTCGTCAAACTCGTCCGAGATCTTGATCAATTGGGCGGTGAGAAACGGGGCGGTATCGAGCTGTTCTCGCAATTCCTTCACGTGATATCGCGCTTCCCCAGAGTTTCCGATGTGCAGCATCATCTTGATCCGCGCCAGCATCGCAATGCATAATCCTTCGCAGGCTTCGGCCGAGTCGGGATTCCACTGTCGCGCCTCGACCAGACAGGCCAGGACATCGTCGGCGTCGGCGTGCTGCGAAACAAGCACGCTGGCCAGCCGCATCAATCCAAGGCTAATGGCCTCGACCACGCTCGTGTTCCGGTCCATCCTGGCGGAGACTCGCAGCATATCAATGCCCGCCCGGATGCTCCGCACGTTGTCCGTTGCCCAGTATTCCGTGGATTTCAACACAGCATGGCTTTGCAACTCGTCGATCCACGGTTGGACATCGTCGAGCCCAGCTTTGAGACCGACCACCAACTCGACAAGCGGATCCATCGCCGACGAGCCGCTCGTTTCCTCCCACAATGCTTGTCTGATTTTTCGAGTAATCGCCAACAAGTAGACGCGGCGGAGATCCTCGCAATAGACCCGCAAGGGGGCTCCCTCGGACCCATGGAGCGGATTCTCGGAATGAAAGTCTTGAACCGGACAGGGTGAAATCCTCACTCTCCATGCGGCAGGTAGTTTCTGTACAAACTGCAAATGGTGGGAGTCCCACGCAGGATCACCCGTCGGCAGTTGTAACGTCGTCTGTCCCAGCGTCAGGAGGCAAGTCTGCGCATCGTCATGAGATTTGACAATGGTCCAAAACGTACGCAGCGTGGAAAACAGGATTCGCACTTCCGTGACCGATCTTCGCCACGGATCGCCACTGACAGGCTCCGCTTCAGCCATGTCAGTTTGGTGCTGGAGCGCCTTGAGCAGCGTGTTGGGATCGTAAGACGCTTCGTCCGCTGGCGCTGCACGTGGACTCCCCTGCTCGCAGTTCACTAAGCGTTGCCGCAACTCGTTATGAAGTGCCTGTACCCGATCCAACAAATTGAAGATGCGACACCCGGTGAACCCCATGGGCGGATCAAACCGCAACGCTGGCAGGTCTGGACCCAGCCGACGGAGCATTTGAGCGCCCGCCAACTCGGCGAAGAACCAGAACGCTCGGTCGGAGTATTGCGTCGGACGGGAGGCACTGATGTTGCTTGGGGATGATGCGATCTTGTTGTTGACCAACACGATGTCGCGAAGCGCAGCAGGGACTTTGGGCGAGTCGGTTCGCGCGGTCGGCTGGCACAGTTGGTGCAAAATCGCATTTTTGAGTCGCTCGATGAGTACGGCCCCCGGTTCTCCAGACTGCTCGACACGCGGCGATGCGGCTCGCAAATACGCCCAATAGCTCTCCGGAGCGGCTTCGTCCTCGCTCAACAAAACCGCCCAGCAGGCGAGCGCTCGATCGTCGAAGGCGACCGCCTCCGAGACCTTGAGACCAACGCGCGGCACGAACGCCGTTAATGCGAGGTGATGATGAATCCGCAGCCGCTCGTGTCGATCTCGCGCCTCGTGGAAATCCGATAACCAGCAATCCACCGCGCGGTTGGACATTCCCAAGGCCCGTAACAACAATGGAAAGTCGGCGTCGAGCATTGGTTTCAGATGCACGAGTAACTGGTCGAGCGTATCGTCGTGATGCGACTGATCGGAAAGCAGGCGCTCACGGGCCGAGCGCAGCCGTTGCAGATCAACGACCGGATGGACGATCAGTTTGTCTATTAACCGTAGCGGGCCGGCTTCACCCGCTTGACATCCTCGACCAGGGCCGCCTTGAAAATCGAAACTTGCCGGAGGCTCGGTGGGGAGTCCACCACAATCGTGCAGTGCTTCGAGGGCATCGGCCACCTGCAGCAGTTGCGGCGTCAAAAGCGGTCCCTGGTAGGTTTCCAACAACTTCTGAACTTCACGGATATCGTTGGCCCAAAACCGCTCAAATAGATGCGCATCGCCGTCGTACATGCGTCGCCGAGCTTCAACCGGGTTGTGGATCGGCAAGTCGATCAGTTCTCGACCTACTGCGTTCGCACTACTGGCCCGTCCCAGATCACCAGATTCCAGATCCGAACGCAGGCGGTTAAGCACCTGCAACTGCCAATACCTTCGGTTATCGAGAATCTGTGTCCAACGCTCCGCCGAGGGGACGGGAGTCTTGATTCGTGGGCAGTGTCCCAAGATCTCAGCCAACGAATCCCAATCATGTTGCTCGACGCTTGCTTCGGCTAATTGAACGAGTCGCTGGACAAGACGATCCGACGAGGCGGTGGACACCACATGCCAGCGTTTCGCCTCCTCGAAAATTCGGACAGCTTCAGAAGAGTTACGCGATTCGAACGCCTGATGAACCCGTTCCTCCCAAGGAAACACGCTCTCCATGTCGGCAAACAACTGGCCGGACGCACTGCGAAGGTAGACCTGAGGGTTGAACCAATCGAGTGCAGAGTTGGTCGTCCCCGACAGTAATAGCGTCATTCTCGCGCTGTTAACACACTCGTCGACCGGGTTCCCTTCCGAGAGTTCGCGATATAGTTCACCTGTAAATCGGATGGCGGAATCGTCGGCAATCCTCCGCTGCATGGAGACGACCGCGGGAATCTCCGTGCGAAGCAGGTGGTGAGCCAGACTGGCGTAGGGCGTCCCCTCGACCCCCTGACCGCCATAGCAGGAGCTGAGGATGACAAGGCGAAGGTTTGTGTAACCAACCAGTACCGCGCTGACGGTCGAAGTTTCCGCGAGTTGGATTTCCCCCCATTCGTTTTCGAGGACCAGGGCTCGCAACTCGTTTTCGATCACACCATGACCGATGTAATGCAGGACATGGAACTGGCGGCGGTCGTTACGGTCGCGAAGCTGCTGTAGTGTGTTCTGACCGCGCAAGACTTCGACTTGCCAAATCCCGAGCCCCACCAGACCCGACAAACCTCGCGTGATGATATCAATCTCGTGGTCTACATTGATGGTCGCGACTCCGGACGGTTGTGCGGCGACGATCAGTAACCGCAAGGGAAACTTGGCCGACGCTAATTCCACCGTTTTGCCCATACTGCCGCGCACAAGCGTAGTGAATTCATTCGCACCGATGAAAAGATCATGCCGCTTATCATACAGTAGCTCGAAGGGCAAGTTCTCCAATTCATCGGGCAAATGAATGCGCAAACGCAGCCGTCGTTGCGAACGTCGCGCGGTTTCATACGCCTCGTCGTATCGATGCTTGATGTTCCCCTGGAAAACTCGTTCGTACAGTTGCTCGCCGATCTCTTTCGCATCACGAATCAAGGCCGCCAAGGGAGAGGGGGGAATTGGCAAAAGGCGCGTCAGGATGGGCGAATCAAACATGTCACGCGAGAGAACGATATCCGAGTCGCCCTGCTCCGTGGGCAGTCCCATATCCGATGATGACCATTGTGCCCTGTAGGCGGACTTCGATCCCAGCGGATAGAGCGACAGCGTGACATCAATTAGATCGCTGGCCATAGACTGGTGAAATGTCGAATCCAAAAAAAGGTTTGTGTCCACTAATCGTTCAAACGTTGCGTTAGTTGCCGAATGAGTGCATTCAACTGTGCGTCTCCATCGCGGTCCCGCAATGAATCCCAGGCCTGCAGATGCACCCGTGCCCAGTCGAGCAACGGCTGAAATTCCTCTTGTTGACGATTCCCGCGCAAGGCGGCATCCGCTAGGTCGTTCAGCTCCTGTGCTGCGGAATACGCCTGCCGGACGTTATTCGCATTAAAGTAGTACACGGCCAGGTTCTGGAGAGCCATCCCCAAATTGCGATGCGCGCGCTCCGAATACGGATTTAACCGCAGCGCCCAGCGCAGATCGCGGGCACCCTCCGGCCATCGTCCAGCATTGCAGCGCTCGATGCCTCGATCCATCAAAAGGTCGGCAAATCGCCCACGAATCGACGGACCAGGCACGGCGGCCAAGGCGCGGTCTAGTAATTCGGTCGCCTGCTCGGGCCGACTTCGATGATGCTCCAGCAAGGACATGACTTGAGCCGCTACATCCTCTTCGAATTGTTCCGAGTCTTCCACAACGCGCGCCAGCGTCCGCCCGCGGACCCATTGCTGAGCGGCCTCGAGGAATCTGGGTGGCGACGCCAATGCGTGCTGCTGTGCCAAAGCTAGATGAACGTAAATGGCGATGCGGTGTGCATCGATCTCCATGTCGCGAGCCGGATCGGCCAGCGAGCTGTACCCGGGGTTGCAGATCGCGAACGAAGGACACGCGGGCGAGCAACATTTGGGGGAACCAGCAAGCTGCAGCAGTGCGGGCCGCCGGTTGACTTCACAGCCGGCCTGCTTTCCACAGATCTCGGAAAGTTCCCGCTCCGCGGTTTCCAAATGTCCCCAGCGAAGCGAATGGCGGATCGGTGCTAGCCGGCTGTACCACTGACGAATATTGCTGCCATGCGTCGGCGCAAACTGGTCCACCGCGTCGCTCCCGGATTGCCGAGGCAGGAAGGCTGAGTGCCGGATGACGTCGCCCAGCAGTTCTCGAGCGTTTAACGGAGAATCCATCGCCTCCATCCATAGCGGTCCAAAGGATGTCGGCGTATCGATGCGGGGTTCCAGCCCTAACACCGAGACGGCCGCAGCCAGAGCTTTGGTCGCGGACTGGTCCACATCCAGTTCCACGGCCAGAGCCCTCAGTCCGCCAGCGGTGTCGTGAGCGTCCTCGTTTTCGGCCAATGCGGCCTGGTGCGAAATGAGCGCCCGCAACCGCTTGACAATCCGGCTGTCCGCGTGATCGAGTGCCGTCTCCGAGAACTCGACACCGTAAGTCAGAAATCGCTCCTCCGCCCAGCGCTGGAAATACGTGTCATCGGCGATGGCCAAGGAAAGATAAGCGATAGCGCGCCGCCAGCGCTGCACCACAACACGAGCGTTTCGACGTGGAGACGTGATGGCTCGCGACAACTCGCACAAACCCAAGCGATGCGATGCGGGTATGAAAGTGGGATGCTGTTCCAGGAGCTTGTGGCACAGTTCGCTGGCCTCCTGTCGCAGCCCGGCCAATAGATACAAGTCAGCCATCTGCAACGCGTCGGCGGGCGGTAGTCCAGATGGATCACACGCTAAGTCATCGATAAATTGTCGTACGCGTTCGCGCCTGACCGCCTCGGGAAACGCCGCGACTTGCGCCGCGACTAGACTGAACAGCAGCGGGAACGCCGTTGCGGACCCCTCTCGCCGACTTTCAATCAACAACGACGCAGCGCTCGCATAGTCTCGCTGCTGGACTGCTTCGTGAAGTAACGAAAGTAGCTCTTGGTGTTGCATGTCGTTCTCATGAGATCCATTCTACAACGGAACTAACCCACTTCCCTGTTGATGGACCGCCGACCACGGACATCGTGCCGCCGAAAAAACGCAAACTCCGAGGCGAAACGCTACGGCAACAGAGTGCGTAAAACTCTGGGGCCGCTTGGGAGATCGTAGAGATCACAAGTTCCGGATCCAATGCTCCGGACAAATCGGCGGTACGACCCAGCACATCGTTCTCCGCCAGCGGCATCACCACGGCAACCTTCAGCGGAAGCTTCGTGCCCGGCAACAAGGGATAGTCCTTTTCAATCACACGAACCAACCGGGAAAAGAGTTCGACGTGCGATG
>JBGTHH010000648.1:0-2862 GCA_041746275.1 Pirellulaceae bacterium
AAGTCGAGATGCCCCGCAAGCTCGCCAGTCGCGGCGTGCTTGTGTCCACTAGGAAAAAGCTCGTCGAAGAACGAAAAACCGCATAGTACAAAACGGCTTACGAAGAAAATAGTCTGACGTAACACTGGAAGATCCGTTGGATGGAGGCAGGCACATGCGCTCGCTGCCATCACGAACCGCATCAAGCTTCGATTGAGCTGCGATTTCCACGGTCCGCATGGAACAGCCATGCGCGCATCGCGAGCGTATGACGTCGGTTGACTAGCTGGCATAACGGACTACTTGCCACAGAATGACGAGCAGTCCGACGGGGATGCACCATGCGGCGAAGTACTGAAAGCGGCCGCGTTCCAGCCAGCGGACCAAGAGCCACAGGGATAGCAGTCCGACGGTGTAAGCCACAGCCGCGCCTATCGCCAGATGCACCAGATGATTGCCGCTGCCGGATGCGGACTGAGATGAATCTTTGAAGAGCTTCATCATCTCCAACAGGCAGGCACCTCCGATCACGGGAATCGCCATGAGGAACGAGAATGTGGCGGCGGATGTGGGTGAGAGTCCCAGACGGATCCCCATCGAAATCGTCGTGCCGCTACGCGACAATCCCGGCAAGATCGCCAAGGCTTGACTGGCCCCGATCCAAGCGGCTTGCCGGTCACTCAAGTCGCGACAATCACCCTGCCCACCGCTGTGCCGTGAAGCCCAGATGAGAATCAATCCGGTGATCGGCAACATGCAGCCTGCCAGCAGAGGACTTGATAGCATCGCGTCCGCACCCGTTCCTTTGATTCCCAGTCCGATGACGACGGCGGGAACCGTGGCGACGATCAACGGTCGAAGCAACTGCCGGTCCTCGCCCAACAACTTCCAGATCCGCTGCGCGTAAAACACCAAGATCGATAGCAGCGTCCCGCCATGCAGAAAGATATTCACCTCACTGACATCCAGTTGCCCGACGTCCCCTTCACGCATCAAGGCCGCGAGAATGACTAGATGCCCACTCGAACTGACGGGCAGAAACTCGGTGACTCCCTGCACAATGGCCAGTATCACGATCTCGAACAGCGAAAGTTCCACGAAAGCCTCGATCCATCCCTGTGTACGCGAATCGGCGAAGGGTAGAAGTCGAACGGATTCTCGTCAAGCCAGTACCTCACGACTCAATACCTCACGACTTCGAGTTCGCGGGTGTTGCTTCTGACATTGACCCCTGCTCGGCTTTAACTAAAATGCGGCAGTTCTTTATTTCCCCAGGGATAATCTACCCTAAACTGTTTCCCACCTTGGCCTTCTGAATGGATCAAGACAACCAACCTGAAACTCCTCTGGACCAGACGACCTCATCGACGGAACTTCCAGATGACGACCGTTTGGTAGCGGTTCGGCGCGAGAAGCTACGCAAGATCGCCGAACTCGGCCACGATCCGTGGGGGGGACGTTTCGATGATCGTACATTGATCCGAGACATTCGGACTCGTGCGGCGGAAGTCAAGCTGCGGCTTGAGGATGGGCGGGAAATCGATCTCCCCGAGCCTGCGGCGGACCCAACGCTGAACTATCGGCAGTGGTTGTCGGAGCAGGGTCCCGGCGAGATCACCGGCCCGCGCGTGCGCGCGGCGGGTCGGATCATGTTGCAACGCGACGCGGGCAAGCTGCTCTTTATCACGCTGCAAGATTGGACGGGGACCATCCAGTTGCTGATTGGCAAGAATCAAGTTGGGGATGCCAACTGGGAGCTGTCGAGCTTCTTCGATATGGGTGATTTCGTCGGCGCGGATGGCGATTTGCGGCGTACCAAAACCGGCGAGCTGACGATCTTTGTCGAGGACCTGCACTTCCTTGGCAAGTCGCTCGCGCCGCCCCCCGAGAAGCACAGCGGCCTGAAAGACGTGGAACTCCGACAGCGCATGCGCTATTTGGACTTGGCGTATACCGACGGAGTCCGCGACAAATTCCTGACGCGGACCAAGATTGTCCAATCGGTGCGACAGACGCTGAATGACCAAGGCTTCTGCGAGATCGAAGGCCCGACATTGCACGCCATCGCCGGTGGTGCGGCGGCTCGACCGTTCACCACCTACCACAACACGCTGGGGCTGAATCTCTACATGAGGATCGCCTTGGAGTTGCATCTCAAACGCTTGCTCGTCGGTGGCATGGAACGGGTCTATGAGTTGGGTCGCGTGTATCGCAACGAGGGCATCAGTCCGCGGCATAATCCCGAATTCACCATGCTCGAAGTCTACCAGGCGCTGGGCGATTACCACAGCATGATGGACCTGACCGAGCGCATCATTGTGCAGGCCATTCAAGCGATTGGAGGCGGCTATCAAGTGCCCTGGAAGTCCGACGTGATCGACTTCACACCTCCTTTCGCGCGGCAAACGTATGACGAGTTGTTTGTCGCACAGACGGGCGTGGAGCCTGCGGACGTTGAGGCCGTCGGAGCGTTGGCGAAGTCGCTGGGCTTTGATCCGTCCGCCAAGCATCCCGATGTGGTGAAGAACTTCGTCTTTGAGGAAAAGGTCGAAGATAGTTTGAAGGGGCCGATTTTCGTCACCGACTATCCGGCCAGCATCTGTCCTTTGACCAAACGCAAGCGGAATGATCCGCAGGTCGCCGAGCGTTTCGAGTTGTTCATTGAAGGCATGGAAGTCGCCAACGCCTATACCGAACTGAACGACCCGGACTTGCAGGAGGAACTGTTCAAGACGCAACTACAGGGTCTCGCTGCGGAGGATTCGATGGCCAAAATGGATCATGACTTCATCCGCGCGCTGCGACATGGCATGCCACCGGCAGGCGGACTGGGAGTCGGCATCGACCGGTTGGTCATGCTGCTCACCAATTCGCAATCGATCC
>JBGTHH010000649.1:0-4388 GCA_041746275.1 Pirellulaceae bacterium
AGGAGACTCCGGCGACTCGACCGCCTGCCGAAGCTCTGCCCGCGCGCCGTGAAATCCAGCTCTCACCGCGCCAAGAGCTCGAACGGTCGGTGGCGAACAATCCCTCCGATGTGGAGACCTACTTCCAGTTGGCCGATTTGCACATAGCCGATGATCGGTTGGGGGAAGCGGCTCATGTGTTGAACAAGGCGGTGGCGGCTTCCGGAGGTGATCCGCGAGCACGGGAACGTGTGGAGGATCTGGAAGTTCGGCGCAAGCAGCAACAAATCGCCGTGGCCGAGCAACGAGCGGGAGATGGCTCGGACCCAGCGGCCTTGGAACTAGTCGCCCAACTCAAGGACGAACTGGATCGATACGAGTTGGCCATTTTTAGCACTCGAGCCGAGCGGTATCCCCAAAATCACGAGGTCAAGTTTCAGCTTGGCTTGCGGCTCAAGCGATTGGGGAACTTCCGCGAAGCGATTGGCTGCTTTTCCGACGCGATGAAAGCCGCCGACCTGCACGCCCGTGCCTCGTTGGAGAAGGGGGAATGCCTGCAACGGGCGAAACGCTATGAGCAGGCGTTGGAATGTTATCTGCAGGCGGTCAAGTCCAGCTCGTCGCCCGAACAGCTTGAATTGCAAAAACTTGCGAGATACCGTAGTGGCGTGTTGGCCACTGGTTTGCAGAATCTCGCGACGGCCGAGGAGCAGTTGGCGGCGTTGGTGGAGCTGGACCCGGGCTACAAAGATGCGCGTCCCCGTCTGGACAAGCTGAGGGAGATTCGTCATAAAGGCTGATTCAACCTGGTGAAAGGCTGTTCCTTCCAGGTTCCCGACCAAGCCAATGAGCCCCCACACAACGAGCCATGCCAAATAGCAAGAGTGCCAAGAAGCGACTTCGACAAAATGTCATCCGCCGTGACCGTAATAAGATGGTGAAGTCCGCGTTGCGGACTCAGTTGCGGAAGGTGCGTGAAGCCGTTCAGTCGGGCGATGTGGCGAAGGCCGAGTCGGAAATGCAACTGGCCACGAAGAAGCTCGATCGCGCCGGCCAGAGTAAGATCATTCACGTCAACAAAGCGGCTCGTACGAAGTCGCGGTTGCAGAAGTTGATCAAATCGGCAAAGGCCACCAGCTAGGTCACGTTTCCACAGCGGCATCGCCGCCCGAACGTGCTCACCGCGATGTCAGGCGGTGCCTGCCTGACTCGGAGCCTTTCGGACAGGCTCTCAGGGCAGTTAGCATTCTGTACGGCAGATTGACTTGGCCAATCGAACCAAAGTTCCTAGAATGGCCCACTTAGCTAGCAACGTTCGTGGGAATGAACGACTCAGAGCCTACTCCGGACGGAGGTACAATTGTGGCCGCGCGAATCGTAGGGACGGTGGTTTCGATCAGCGAATCAGGTAACCTCGTCACCGATATAACCGCCAATCAGTTGAGCGATGCGCCGCGCGGCGAGCAAGTGACGGTGCGTTGTGACGAGCACGAGACGTTGGGGATTTTTGATGTCGGGCACGAGCAACCGCCGTTCACCCTGATCGCACTGATTGGCTCCAGCGGCTGCTTGGAACTGGAGATCGTCACCGACAGCGCCAAAATCATGCTCGGCGTCGCTATCGGCGAAAAGGTCGAAGTCTGCTGGTAAAGGCTGCCCATCACCGGCTAAAGCCGGAACTCCAACGATCGCACCGGGTGAAAAGGTCGAAGTCTGCTGGTAACTCGAACTTTGTTGGACGCACGTGATGACGGTCACCACATCGGACCTTACTGTGCGGCCGAACGGGTGCCACGGGGCGATCCGCCGATGGGGATGCCGTCGGGGAGCGGGCGGCTGGCGGTCAGGTAACCGCGGGCAAAAAGTTCTTTTTTGAGGGTGCGAAATTCGTTGAAACTGTTCGAGTACGTCCAGACGGTGATGGTGGTTTTCTGAGGGTCGTGGCGGGCTAGAATCGATTGCAGTTGGCTGCCTTCCAGAAATGCCTCGGCCAGTGGCTCCCCAAGGTCATCACCGACGGGTGTGAGCACGAAGTTGTCAAGTTCCACTCGCTGTTGAACCGCCGTCCCGGCTCGTGTCTCCATGGAGTGCTGTGTGCGTACGAGTTGATACCTCATGAGGAAGCCGCCGATGGGACCGATGGTTTCCGTCATCTCGGTCGCGTCTTTCAGTCGCCACATTTTTTGGCGGGCTTCGTCCTGCAGCTTGTCAACCAAATCGTCCCAAGGAACATAGGTCAAACGTTGATCCGCTAACCGAAAATGCAACTCCTTGCCGAATACCGTTTTGGCCATCGGTGTCGGCAAATGCTCGATGATCGCGGTCTGAGGGATCGCCCCCTCGGCGGCCTGAACGTTGGATTCGAGTTGGCTGAGTTCCGCGCGGGCCGCGATCAATTCGCGCTGGGCATCAAACTCCTTTTGCTGTTCCGCATTGAGCTGTTGGCGATTCTCCTCTAGTCCCTGTTCGGCGGCCGTGAGCAACAACTGAATCTTGTCACGTTCTTTACGTCGGTACTCGACTTCAAAGGCTTGTCGCTCAATCTTTCGCGACAGTTGATGGACATCATGTTCGACGGCCGCCGCTGCGGATTGGGCCGCTTGAATGTCGATCGTCGACTCGGGAGCGGGTGCCTCCTCCACGATTTCGGGAGCCGCGTCGAGCATGGCGTCCTTCGCCTGGACTCCGATCACCATGACCAGGATGATCAAGATGCCCACCAAGTTGGCGACGATATCCAAGAACGAATCTTGACCGGGTGCTTCTACAGCCGCCGAGTTGCGTCGTGTCACTGAGCTTGCCTCTGCACTTGAATGCCGCTACCTGACAAGAGCTGCTGAAGTTCCAGGAAACGCTCTTCGGCACCGGGATGGACATAAACTTCTAGGATCGGTTGCCAGTAGCCGCCCAATGGAGCGGCGTCCCATTGTTCGATCTGTTCCCACATCCGCTTGACGAATTCATCCACCGTCCGGGACAAGGGATCACCCGCCAGCACCTCAATCGGAGCGGTGTTCTCGGTGGGACGCGGCAGGATGGTGAGGCGATCCGCTTGGCAAACCATGCGCACGGGAATCTTGTAGGCCGTCGCATTGGCCGAAGCCTTGGGCACGGCCCAATTCGCGCCGCGTTGGGCTGACATCGCCGAAGTGCCGCTGGTTCCCGGTGGCCGACCGCCGACTTGCACGCTGGCGGCTTGTTCACCCGGTTGTCCCTCGGGGCCTTCTCCCTGTTGGCCTTGGCCCGCGCTGGCAAGCTGACTTCCCGCCGAGGCACCTTGATTCGTCGAACCCTGGCTGAACGATCCGCCGGTTGGACCGGAAGAACTCGTTCCCGACTCTCCCTGACCGTCCTGTCCTTGTCCAGGTTGTTGTCGCGATTCGCTACCCGATCCCGCCGTGGATGTACCACCTCCTTGAGAGGCCGAGCGCCCTTCACCGCGACCGGCTTGATCGGACGCACCCGAACCCGATTGTCCAAATCCGCTGCCTCGGCCGCTGCCACCGATAGGTCGGAAGCCGCCCGTGGTGGGTGACGCGACGAAGCCAGTGATCGCCTGCTGCTCGTACTGGTTCGGCATGGCAGCCATCAGCACCGCTTGACGTTGGCGCGCGTGTTGAACTGTTTGCGTCAACACCGTGCGGAGAGCCGGGTCCTGTGGCGGATAAGCCAGTTTCATGTCCGCGTCGATCAGTTCATAACCGAACTCGTCGTCCCAGGACTTCAACGCCTCGCGAGCATAGTTGTAGGCGACCGTACCATTGGGTCGGACGATCAGCAGCGGATAGGGCTCGCCGTGGACTTCCACCAGACCCTGCCGCGCCCAATGTTCCCGCATGGCACGCAAGGCGGCATCCAGAGGGTTTCCGGGACCGAGCGGCCCTTCGAGATCATCGCGGCGCAACACGATTCCTTCCGGTTGGATGATGATGCCTTGTTCCGTGCATTCCACGTAGATCGGACGACGTTTGGTGCCGTTCACGCCATCATAGGGAATGATGGCGAAGGTCGGAGGACGCTTGTTGGCGTTAGCGCGTGCCTCGTCCAACCGACGCTGCGCCGCGTCGATGGCTGCGCGGAGTTGGGCCACCTCCAACAACGTCTGCTCGCTGCTGGCCTGCTTCTCACCGCCCACGCGTTCCAGTTCGTCGGCCTGAGCTTGAAGTTGTTTCCAAACCACTTCGAGACGACGAATATGATCCTCCAGATGACTCAGTTCCAGGCGACGATCCGCCAGTTTCGCGGCTAACTCCGAGCGCTGCTGCTCGAACACCTCACGCTGCCACTCGAAGTCTTCCTGTTGGCGAAGCTGCCGAGCGATCGCTTCCGGATCGGGTCGCTCGACCTCGGCGTGTTGTTCGGACACGCTACTCGCGTAGACCCGCGCTTGTTGGACGACCAGGACCAGC
>JBGTHH010000650.1:0-3491 GCA_041746275.1 Pirellulaceae bacterium
AGAGGAGTTCGCACGAGATTCTCGCTGTGTCGTGGAGTGGGCGACGGTACACTGGTCAATCGAAGTTCCGACAATGTACCATGCGGAGGTTGGACAAGTGAATCGTTTGTCATGTGCGAGCCAATTTCTTTCATGAGACAAGTCCCCAAGGGGCGTTCCTGGATACGCCGTAGGCTACTGCTGGCGAGCCTGCCAATAATCGCTCTATTGGTGGGAGTCGCGATCTATAGCAACAGTCGCCAGCGGTTGGCTTTGCCGTTCGACGAACATCCCGCAGGCCAATTATTGCGTGATGGTCGCACGGCGATACAGCGCGGTCGTTTTCCAGAAGCGCTGGATGCATTTGATCGGGCCGAATCGGAAGGTGGTGAGCTGCCCATCCCGATTCTGTTTGATCGTGCCCAGGTTTTTCTCAAGCTTGCACAGACGACGGCGGCCGAACAGCAACTGCGAGACTTGCTCGCTCGTGAACCACGCCACATCGAAGCGAATGAGTTGCTGTGTGGGCTGTTGCGAGTTGCGGGGCGCAATTGGGAGATTCGGCCGTACTTTCTCGAAATGGTTCGCCAAGACGTCTTTAGTGCGGGGAATCTTGCCGCGATCACGTCCAACGACAATGTGGCGGTGAATCGTGGACCGCCCAACGAAAGTCAATTCGAACAGTTTCTCGTGCAAACGACTTCGGCAAAGGGAGATATTTTGTCGATCTTCGGGCAGGCGCGTCACCTTCTTGGACAGAATAAACCCGAACGGGCTCTTCCCTTGTTGCGGCAGGTTGTCAACGAGCGATCCGATCTGCTCGACGCCCAAGCACGACTCGGTGCCTTATTGTTGGACGCAGACCGTGCTGCCGATTTTTCGGAGTGGCACCGCAGTCTCCCCAAAAACGCCTCGCAACATCCCGACCTCTGGTTCGTTCGCGGTCGATGGGCGGAACAATCCGGAGATCGTCGCGGCGCCGCGCGCTGTTACTGGGAAACACTACGTTTATTTCCGGACCATCCCTCCGCCACCTACCGATTGTCACAAGCCCTGTTCGCCTTGAACCACCAAGCGGAAGCTGCCGAACTCGCCGAACGTGCGGGGCAGATCAACATGATTCAAACTGCCATCGCCACGGGCTGGAGTCCGCCCTCGAATATTCAAGCACTTGCCGAGCGACTGGAGACGCTTGGGCGCCTGTGGGAATCGCTGGCGTGGAGTGTACTCACCTTAGAGTGGCAGAACGAAGGTAATGTCGAGTGGGCGACACAACGCGTCAATCGACTTCGCGATATCATCAAGCCGGACACACCACTTGTCCTTGATTCGCACAACCTCGCCTTGAAGATGGATTTCTCCGACTGGCCAATTCCCGTTTGCGAGGAATCGACGGAAACATCAAGCGACGATCCCTCTGAATCGTCGCTCGCCGATCGGATCAAGTTTGTAGACGCAGCCCAAGAGGCGGGTATTACTTTCCGCTACCACAATGGTGCCGATCCCACTCGGGCGTACATGTTCGAATTCGGCGGTGGCGGTGTTGCCGTATTGGATTACGACGGAGATGGTTGGCCCGACCTGTACTTGACGCAAGGCTGTGATTGGCCCGTATCAACTCGTCAACAGCAGTATGAAGACCGTCTGTTTCGAAATCTCGGGAATGGGCGGTTTGCTGACGTCACACAAGACGCGGGGTTGCGCAGCACTGGATTTGGTCAAGGTGTCGCTGCGGGGGACCTCAATAACGACGGTTGGCCCGACCTGTACATCGCTAACATTGGCCTAAACCAACTTTACCTCAACAATGGCGATGGCACCTTCACGGACATCACGGAACAGGCCGGTGTGACCGGGAGCCAGTGGACGTTGAGCACGCTGATCGCGGATCTCAATGGCGACAGTTGGCCGGAACTGTACGATGTTAACTATCTGGGAGGGGCAGCCGTCTTTGAGGAGATCTGCTATCGCGACGGTCAGCCAATACAGTGCTTTCCGAATCAGTTTCCAGGTGAGCAGGATCGTGTTTACCAGAGTCAAGGCGATGGCGCCTTTCGCGATGTCACGCAACAAGCCGGAATCGTCGCGCCGGATGGCAAAGGCATGGGTGTCGTGGCTGCGGACTTTGATGGATCTCGTCGACTCAGCCTGTTCATCGCCAACGACGGAACAAACAACTTTTTCTTCCTGAATCAAACGGCCAGCCCTGGCACGGAATTGAAATACTCCGAAATGGCGCTGCGGGCGGGACTTGCACTGAGTGAATCCGGCACCGCTCGCTCATGTATGGGAATCGCCGTCGGAGATATGAACGGCGATGATCGCTTGGATCTGTTCGTTACGAACTTTCGCGACGAGGCCAACAACCTCTATGTGCAGGATGACGACCTGTTGTTTGATGATCGCATTCGTTCCGCTAAGCTCCATGACCCAGGATATCGCCTAGAAGGATGGGGGGCTCAGTTCCTTGATGCTGACCTGGATGGATGGTTGGATCTAGCGGTCGCCAATGGGCACCTAGATGACTATCCCCATAGCCCCGGGATCAAACGGATGCCAACCCAAGTTTTTCGAAACGATGGTGGCGGCCGATTCTCGGAACTCCCGGCCAAAACCTTGGGGGCTTACTTCGAAGGTACACATTTGGGGCGGGCGTTGGCTCGGCTGGACTGGAATCGCGATGGCCGACCTGATTTTTGTGTTACACACGTTTCGACACCGTTCGCCCTATTAACGAACCAATCCCAACCAACAGGGAACTATCTTACGGTGTATTTGAGGGGTGTTACGTCGGCTCGAGATGCCATCGGCACCACGGTCAGCGTCCGTGTCTTGGATCGGAAATGGTCGCTGCAACTGGCTGCCGGAGATGGGTTCCAGGCTTCCAACCAACGGCACTTGGTGTTCGGACTGGGCACTGCGACGCAAGTCGATGAACTTTCCATCCAGTGGGCCGGAGGAACGGACGAAGTCTTTACAAATGTGGCGGCCAATCGAGAGATTCTCTGCATTGAAGGGCGGACGGGACCACCGTTGGAACTCGCCGTACCCTGAATGTCGCCTCGCTACGTCCGCCCGATGCCTGAGAGCCTGTCAAGAGAAGTTCCCTATCTGGGAAAATTACTAGAAAAGCTTGCCGCCGGAACCGGGGGATGATACATTGACGCTCGTAGTTCCGTTGGAGTCATACCCCATCTCCCGACAGGTAACGTTTTCTCCCGTAAGCTGTGTCCTGATGTGGGAAGTAACAGGCTGGTGCCTCCGCTATCGTCGGCTGAGTACTTTGAAAGGCCGTCCTTTTTCATCGACCGATTCCGGAATTCTCGATGTTCAACTTGCGATATTCTCGAAACTTAGTCTCACTCGCTTATTTCAACGGATCTTCCAGTGTTACGTCAGACTATTTTCTTCGTAAGCCGTTTTGTACTATGCGGTTTTTCGTTCTTCGACGAGCTTTTTCCTAGTGGACACAAGCACGCCGCGACTGGCGAGCTTGCGGGGCATCTCGACTT
>JBGTHH010000651.1:0-3654 GCA_041746275.1 Pirellulaceae bacterium
CGAAACGCCCTCGCATCACCAAGCCTATTCCAGACAATGAGAAACTTGCAACCGCCTCGCTCGCCGTTTTCAGCGGACTTCCGACGTTCGTGGGAAGTGTCGCGTTTTCGCCGGATGGGTGGCGGATCGGCATCGGATCAAATGACCGTACAGTGCGAATCTGGGATGTGGCACGCGGTCAGGAAATTCAATGTTATAGTGGACATCAACAGGGCGTGAGCAGCGTCGCGTACTCGACAGATGGTCGGCAGATCGTCAGCGGTGCACACGACACGACGTTGCGGATCTGGGATGCGGCAAGCGGTCAGGAAACGCAATGTCTTCATGGACATACGCGAGGGGTGGTAAGCGTTGCGTTCTCGCCGGATGGCAGGCGCATCGTCAGCGGTTCAATGGACCGTACGGTGCGGATCTGGGATGCGGTAAGCGAGCAGGAAATCCACTGCCTTCGCGGACATGAACAGGACGTACGTTGCGTCGCGTTCTCGCCCAATGGCCAGTGGATCGCCAGCGGTTCAGATGATTGTGCAGTGCGGATGTGGGATGCGAACAAAGCTGGGGAAGTCCACTGCCTTCGCGGACATGGAAGTCAGGTGATGAGCGTCGCATTCTCGCCAGACAGCCAGCGGATCGTCAGCGGATCAGGAAGCGTTCTACGAGACAGCCCAGGGGACATGACGTTGCGGATCTGGGATACGGCAAGCGGTCAGGAAATCCATTGCCTTCGCGGACATGAACAGGGCGTGAACAACGTCGCGTTCTTGCCGGATGGACGGCATGTCGTCAGTGTTTCGTATGACACGACGCTGCGGATATGGGATGCCGAGAGTGGAGAAATGGCGACGTTCGCGAAGATGCCAGCCATCGCCACCGGAGAACTATTACCGACCGCCCCTACTCCAGACGCGGAATCGGCCGAGAGTCAGGCGGATGCGGTGCCGACTCTCGCGGTTCAGCCTTCTCCAGCGGCCGAGGTGACTTCATCGCCGACACCAACGGCTTCACCAAGCGTGCCGCAGCCACTTTCGAAAGCCGAGAAGAAGGCCAGTCGCAAGGCGTACAAGCAATCGGCCTCCGACCGCTTTCCGCGTCCCGCAGTGCGTAAGCGGCTCTCGGCAAAGACCGCGTTGGCCTCATGCTGCTTGATTGGGCTGTACGTGCTCAGCGCCGCGCCGGCGGCGAAGTTTCTGGCTGGCGGCGGGATGATTCAAACCGTTTTCTCGCCTGTTGGTTGGCTAACGGATTCGACACCGCTTGGCGGCCCGCTGTCCGCTTGGGCTTCGCTCTGGCGGGAGGAATCGACCGTGGCCATGCATCCCGGCGAGTCGGCGATCATTCGCAATTCCGAAACCGAACAATCCGTGAGCGACGATCCATCCAACTCGGAGGACGAAGCGGCACTGGATATGGACTCCGCCGAGGCCGAGTCTTCGAACGTCACACGCGCTGCCGATCCGTCCGATCCAGGTTCGCTCGCCGCCGACACGTCCTCAACGGAACCGCCGACAGCGATACCTCCCGGCCCCGAAGCACCCATTCCACCTCAGGTGGTGGCTGGCGAACCTAACCCGAGCGACAATGTCGCCGGCAACTCATCTCCTGCGGATAGCACGCCAGCCGCATCCTCTGGTCATCGCACGTGGACCGACAGTTCGGGGCGCACGGTCGAGGCGCAATTTGTCTCGGCGGATGATGACAGTGTGAAACTACGCCGCAAAACCGACGGCCGCGAGTTCTCGCTGCCTTTGGAACGTTTGAGCGAAGCCGACCGCCGTTGGCTGGCGGAACACCCCACGCGCGACGTTCCCCTACCGAATCCCGAACCCGCATTGAGAACCTGGCGCGACGCCACCGGACAATTTCAAATGGAAGCGGAGTTCGTCGGTGTCGAGGCGGGCAACGTCCTCTTACGCCGCGCCACGGGCCAAACGGTTCGCGTTCCCCTACAGCGGTTCAGCGCCACGGACCAACAATGGATCGCGGAGAATCACTGACAGTTGGTGTTGAGTTGTGTCGTCGACTTGAAAGACAAAGTGAGAACCGATGAAGCTGACTTGTCCTGAGCAATATGGTCTGTGCGGCACAAGCCAGCCACGCACGCGTTTACAAGCGGCTTTCGATATTCGCAAAACTTCGGGGGGCCAGTGCGCTAGCGACGTTCTTGTCCCCCACGTCGGAATGGCTAGGAGTTCCGCATGTATTACCGAATTCAAATCACTCGGTTTGAAGAGGCGTTCACCTGTCCCAACTGCAGCAGCCCGGTGCGCGTGGTTCACCACCCGGCCCGCCTGTACGGCGAGTGTACTTGTGGGGCCAAGATGGAATTCATCCAGCGCAAGCCGATACATGTGCCCAAGGTCATGCTGAACCTCGGTCCGCCGCCAAATGAGCATGTTTCCGCACCATCTCCGACAGATTCGGGGATGCAACCGCATCAAGCTGAACCGTCCAAACTGAAGGTAGTCGAACCTACAACAATCGCGGAACCGGTCGAAGCGTCACATGCGGCTTCCGATTTGGCAACGCCGAACGACGAGATGCAACCGCCGGAAGTCACGCCCGAACCAGAGGCGATGCCCTTGGATCAACCTTCGCTTCGGGAACAAGACAATCAAGCACGTTACACCTGCAAGCACAAGGAGAGTATGAGTATGAAGATCACTGAAATCACATTCGGTTACGAGCGTTCGTATGCGATGTCGAACGAGCAAACCGTGTGTCCCTCGGTTCGCTTTCAGGCGCTCATCGAGGAAGGGGACAACCCGGAGGAGATCGAACAAGCGCTGATCGCTCGTGCCAAGCAAATCGTTCACGAGCAGATTGATCTTGCCTTGGAATCATTCGATAAACCAGCAAGATTCTATGAAGGTCCGCGATTTACGCTCTTCCGTCATCGCAACTGCACACCCCCTCTGTTCGCGATTGTCCCCGAGAATGCTCAAACGGAGTCAGGCCTACGAGACGGCAAGTTTGGCGCGTGGCTGTCGGTGGTGCCGGACTTCGTAATGGAAATGGCGACGGCCTCGATTACTCTTCGACATGCCCGCCAGCACCGCACTGTCTATCAGCATGGAGAGCGATTTCGAGTCATTGACTGCAGCGACGGGAACTACGAACGACTCAAGGACATCCCTCAAGCCGGCGGGTAGCAGAGAATCCGTAGCGGGCGAAAGCGTTCAGAGGAATGGCGGCACCCCAGGATCTGCCTGAGGCCCTGCCGGACAGCATGGCGCGGCATCGCTACGGACACGACAATCAGGCGTTGCCTGACAAGTCGCGGATGGAAAGGTGGCTCCACACACAACTTGCCAAAGGAACAAATACATGCCGATCACCGACCTTTACGAGCACCCGCAGTTCATCGTCTCTGACGCGTTTAATCCGAGCAGCGTTTGCCTCGATGGTTTTCGTCTGGGCAGTGAGGCGGACGGCGTCCCCGCGGAAGCGGCGTCGGAGAGCAACGAAGCGGGGTGGGTCCATTTCGACGACGGACGGGCTTATCGGATCGTGCAAGGCAGTATCGTCAGTCTTGGATTGGAAGGAGCGCTGGTTCTGCGTACCGGTTTCACGTTCTCATCACTGGTCGTAGCCCTGTCTCCGGATAACGTGAACACTTTCCGGATTGGTGCCCATGTGGTTGATCGCCGATTCCAC
>JBGTHH010000652.1:0-2827 GCA_041746275.1 Pirellulaceae bacterium
GCTTGACATCGATGCCCAATTCTCGCAGTCGCTCGGTCACACCGTAGGAATCGGCACAGACGACGCACGCTTCCAGATCGACTCCATCGGCCTTCATCGCAGTGAGCTTCGACTGAATCTCTTTGTCGGCAGCGGTCAACCGGGAGCTTGGCCCCCAGACAATGATCCGGACCTCATCAAACCAGTTGTTCTTCTTGGCTGCATGGGCGTACATCAACACCATGCGGTGAGCGACCTCAGGATCGCCGCTGGTCCACACAATCGTGAGCTTCGGTCGGTTCGCCGCTACGGCCTCAGTGGATGGCGCAGCAGAGGCAGGCCAGTAAGGCCCAGAAACTCCAATGCCTGCGAGGATTAGAAATGCTGCCAGTCCGAAATGAACTCGATTCGACATGGGATTGAACTCCTGCGTTAAGGGCGTCGGCGTTTGAGACGCGGTTGATGAATCACCGACCGTAGACGGTTGTGTCCGGATGCAGTGCGTACCACGCAAACCAGAACGAGTATAACCACGAAACGCCCTCGTCGGCCTTGATGACACGGAGAGTCTGATGCTCGCGATCGTATTCAATGGTAATCGACTTGCCGCCAATGGCGTCTGTGACGGGGACTTGGTCTTTCGGCAAGGCGGATTCGGGATAGGCTCGATATTCACTCCCAACCCACACGCCCAGGACTCGCTCTTTGTTGGCGAACAGCGCGCTGGCTGGCGACGCGGGGAACATCAATTCCTGATTCGTGAAATACGTCTCATAAGGGTTGCGGCGATAGTCACGCTGGTGTCCCGTCCTGGCCGATAAGACCACTGTGTCCGGAAACCGCGAGGTCCATGACTGCCACGTTGTCAGCTCACAGGAAAGCGCAGTCAGGGGCCGATCAGCTCCTGGACCGGAGATTCCGCTGGTACGCACCTGGGACCAGAGACTCTCGGGCTTTCCTCGCCGATCGTACATCAACACATTGCTGTTAAAGAGCAGTCCGGAAACGCCAAACTCGCGTTCCCCCCATGGCGTCCGGCGATCAATGACGGCTGCGGAATCACACAACGGGCAGTAGGTCACGGCAAGCGGTGTTGCTCCGATCGTGTCATTGACGATCTCGTGGTAGTTCAAAATGGCGAGCGGATAGGCTCGCGCTTCGTCCGCTACGACCACGCCAATCACACGGTCATGCGCCTTCAGATAGTCGGCGGCTGGGGCTTTGACAAAGTTCGGACGGGATAGAGCCGGGATTCCATCCTTGGGCGGTCCGCCGGAGCGAATCTCTCGAACATCGACGACGGCCGCACTGAGGTCGAATTCCTTTACCGCAGGAACCTGAGCAGAAGATTGCGGCAGGACTAATGCGGGCTCCAATTTCAGAAACACTGCGAGGCAGACAGCAGTCAAGACGCCGCCAAGGAGCAGCAAGCCCATCCATTGTCGCCAACGGAAAGTGGTGTGTTCTAGCTGTGTCGGCTTTAGAAGTTCACGCGACATCGGATGGCTCCTCGTAATTATCTGGACGTGACGCGATTCAGCGCTAATTGAACGAGTGAATTGTCGCACTGAAGTTTTTTCGCTTCTGTGAATCCGGGCACAGATTGCAAGTTGACGAGGAAGGACAATGACGGCATCGGAATCGAAACGTTTCAAGCCTGCGGATGCCCCAATTCCCGGCCGCTGTTACAACTCATGATCTGGAGTGCAAAGATGATCAGAACGAACAGAATCGGAACAGCTTGCTTCTTGTTGAGTGCTATAGGGCTGGTGACGTTGGTCCTAGCGCAAAGCGGGACACGGTCCTATCCAGCGCCAAGTTCCAGTCCATCGCGTACGACGCAGCCCGCGCAAGACCGCGGCGCACGGGCTGAGGCTCCCTTTGAAGACCGTTTGTGGAGTTACTTGCAACAGGCTCAGTATCGCAATTGGGCACCACTCGCTGGCGTTTCGGGCGACGCGTATGCAGGAAACAGCCCTCATGGCGAGAAAGTCAAACTCTATGCCAATCGCACGGCTACGGGGGCTGAAGGAGAGATTCCCGCCGGTGCGATCCTGATCAAAGAGAACTTCGACTCTACGGGAACGAAGCTAATGGCCGTGACAGTCATGTATCGGTCCAAGGGATTCAACCCGGAAGCGGGAGACTGGCACTGGACGAAGTACGAACCGGATGGAGCCGTGTCGGCGATGAACGGGATGCGCGTGGCCGGCAAAGTCGGCATGTGCATCGACTGCCATCGATCCGCAGGCGGCGGTGATTTCGTATTCGCCAACGACCGCTAAAACCGTTCACTTCCGTGGGCGGCGTCGCTTGAGCTACGGCCCGTAACTTCCCAGTTCGACAAGGCAATGGCCGTTGAGATACTTTCAATCCAGCGGGTTTTCGTTCCGACTGCCGCTGACGAATGTTCCTGCGCGGATGCCGAGGCCGAGGCCTCGCTTCGCGAAATCGGCCAGAACTGTTGCCTTGCTAAACAGACCGTGGAGCCTGTTGCGCCCCAACTGGCGTGAGCAACTGAACAAGCCCGTCGCGACGGCAGGACGGACATTGGCAGCGTGCCAGTCCTCTGTCCACTTGTGAACGCGCAGCGGACTTCATCTCCCTGGAATCGAGCAGGGTTCTGCATTCCGAGCACTGTTCTAGATGCGTCTTGATTTGTAGCGTCAATGAATCGTTGAGCTGCGCCAGCATGTATCGAGAAGCCACTTCACGGACCCTGGAACACGCGATCCCTCCATACATGGACTCTGTCGGGGTCCCGCTACCACGGAATGCCAGCCAACCGAGGCCCGAGGTCAGCGCGACAACTCCGGCCGCACTTCCCGCACGGACAAGAAACTGTCGC
>JBGTHH010000653.1:0-4075 GCA_041746275.1 Pirellulaceae bacterium
CGACCAAGCGATGTCTCATGAGGAGCCTTCCTCCACGGAATGACCATCCGAGTTTGAAATTGCCGAACGGCAGGGCACCCGAATTGCGCGGCGAAGTGTGCCAGAATCGCGAAGGAGCGTCCAGCCCAGTTCCTGTGGAATTTGCCTCGCCCTATGCGTCAACCACGCTTTTCCAAACCGGTGAGCGTGCCTGTACTGGAACCGAACTGATCGGTTTCGATATTCATCCGCTGCAACATGCTGACGAACAAATTGCACAGCGGAGGATGGTTATTCTCGTCGAAGGCCAAATGTTGGCCGTGCTGGAAACCGCCCCCGGCCAAGAGCACCGGCATGTTCTTGACGCTGTGCTTGCCGGCATCTCCCAGGTTGCTGCTAAAGAACACCATCGTTCGGTCGAGCAGGCTATCGCCCTCCTCCCGAGTCTGCTTCAACTGCGTCAGGAAATCGCGCAGTGTCTTCAGTTTCTCCAGCTCGAGTGCCTTCAGTTGGGCGATCTTGGTTGGATCCTGGCCGTGGTGGGACAAATCGTGATGCCCCTGACTTACTCCCGAGATCGGGGGCACGCTGCTGGTCCCCAAGAGTTGCAGCGTGACCAGCCGGCTGGAGTCGGTTTGGAGCGCCAGGTGAATCAGGTCAAACCACAGCCGGGTCTTGCCAATCAGGTCGGCGCTGTTTTGGATGTTCTGAGGAGGCTGGGCGTCGACCTTGGGCTTGGGGCGTTTGGACCACGCTTCCGCTTGCGCCAGCCGCTGCTCCAACTCGCGGACACTCGTGAAATACTCGTCGAGCTTGTCGCGGTCGCCCGGGCCGACCTGCGTTTGCAGTCGTTTCGCCTGTTCTCGCACCGCGTCGAGCACACTCTGGCCGTCCTCCAATCGCCGAGCTTGGGCTAGCACCTCGTCCGGACGTCCCTCCAGAAACAGTTGAGCGAACACGCTCGACGGCCAACTCTCGGTCGGCACCGCCGCCCCACTGCGCGTCCACGACAAGCCGAAACCCTCGCACGAAAGCGGCAGACTCGCAAAGCGTGTCTCGCCATGCAGATGTTCGGCCGCGAACTGATCCAACGAAATACTGTTGCGAAATCCGGCTCGTTGTTCCGGATGTGGTGCGGCGGTCAGGAAGCTGTAGTTGGAATCGTGGCTGGGGCCGACGTCCGGATGTGTCAACCCGGAGATCACCGTGAAGTCATCGCGAAAATCCCGCATGACTTCTAAATAAGGCGAAAGCTCGTAATTGCGGCCAGCGGACGTCGGGAAGAAATAGGGCGGATGCAGTCCGAGCGGCGTGTTGATACAGACCATGCGTCGCTTGACGGCTGGTGCGGTTGCGGCAGCACGACGCGTCATCAAATCCAACAGGGGCAGTGCCAGTGCGACACCCGCTCCGCGAAGGAAGGTACGACGTTCCAGCTTCATGGCAAATTCCTCGTCAATCGAAGTTTGGGTCTGGGTCACTTATTCTGAAACATCGAGCTTTGCACCACTTCGTGCAGGAGCGAGCGGAAGCCGTAATGCTTGTCGCGCACTCGGGCCACGATGGCCTCGATCTCTGGACGATCGGCCTTGGTCGGTGCTCCCCCCGTGGCATAGGTCACGAGCTTCGTAGTCAAAGCGCGAGCAAGTTGATCGGTGTCCCGTAAGAGGAACTCGCGGAAATCGTCGATGTTCTGGAACGGTTGACCGTCCTCGGTCACGCCCGACGGATCGACTCGCGGGCCGCGGTAATAGTGCATCTTCCGGCCGTCCAAAATCACTTCTTCCGCATCTCTTCTCCAGCCCGAGATTCGATACTTTTCCCGCCAGCCGCCGATGCAATCGAAACTCTCCAGGGCGAAGCCTGGTGGATCGATTTTCGAGTGACAGCTTGCGCAGGCGGTGTCCGCACGGTGCTTGGCCAGTTGCTCGCGAATCGTGGTCGCGCCGCGAATGTCGGGCTCGATCGCCTCGACACCGGCGGGCGGTGGCGATGGCGGCGTTCCCAAGATGCGGTCGAGCACCCAGGCTCCGCGCATGACCGGCGACGTTGAGGTGCCATTGGCCGTCACCTTCATGACGCTGGCCATGGTCAAGACGCCACCGCGATGACTGTCCGCCGGGAGCAACGTTTTGTGGAACTCCCAACCGACCACTCCGGGAATGCCGTAGTGCTTGCCCAGCCGCCCGTTGAGCATCGTGAAGTCGGAGGCCACGAAATTGGTCAGGCTCAGGTCATGCTCGAGGACTTCGTCAAAGAACAACTCGGTCTCGCGGATCATCGACACTTTCAACAGGTGGTCGAATTCGGGATATACGAGGTGGCTGGGCTCGGTCGCGTCGATCTCGCGCAGCCCTAACCACTGGCCGACAAAGTTCTCGGTGAAGTTGGCCGCCTTGGGGTGTGCGAGCATACGCTCGACTTGCTCGCGAAGTCGCTCGGGTTGACTCAGGTCATTCCGTTCAGCCAGCGTGAACAGTTCCTCGTCGGGCATCGTGCTCCAGAGAAAGTACGACAACCGACAAGCCAACGCGAAATCGTCGAGTTTGCCGGGTCGCTCGCACAGGAACAAAAACTCGGGCGATATCAAAACGCCCTTCAACGCGGCTCGCATCGCCGACTCGAAGGTATAACCCGCAGCCAGTTTGGCCTGGACAATCGAAACGAACGGCGCAACGTCGTCAGCGGATACCGTTCGGCGAAATGCTCGCCGCGCGAACGTCGCTAGGATGCGTTCGGCATCGACGAGCGGCTCGTCCGATACGACTTCCACCCGATCCCGAAAGTTGTAGGTTCCGAAGGTCCGTTGCTCCATCTCGTCAAAGATGCGGCGATGACTTTCCGGCGGCCAGGTCTCGTGGAGCGGACCCTCGACTTCGACATACTGAACTGCCAACCCCGGCCCATTCCAATACTCGCCGCCGACTTGCTTCACGGTACTCGCGCCGGCCAACCCGTACGGAAGAATCCGAAGCGTGGTCCGTGGTGCCATGTAGCGAACGAACTCAAACACGGTTGGCTTATCGAGCGGAGCATCGAAGTAGCCGACCAAACCATGGGTCCCCGTCAGCCGCGTGTCGCTGGTCGTCACACGAAACGTGACCGCTTGGCCGTCGCCTTGGATCGTGGACGCGGAAATGCGGAAACGGTAATGACCAGCGTCCGGCGGATAGAATGTCGAGATACTGGCATTGTGCCACTCGGAGGAACAGAAGCAAACGACTTCGCCGTCTTCCAAAAAGCGGTACACATCTTCCGTCGTGCCTCGCACGGGGTGCCCGTCCTTGAGACTATAACGCTTGTCTTGTCGCGGTGGCGGCTGAGGCCGATTGGCGATCGCCGAGTTCAACGCCGCGTCGGCCGCTTCGAGATACTTTTCCATCAAGAACGACGACGTGTGGTGTGCCGCGCCGGCATTGTCAAAGCCGTCGGCCGAGCCATCCTGAGGCAACTGCTGCTTCAAATGGATGCTGATTCCGAGCAGATCGCGAACGGTGTTCTCATACTCGACGCGATTCAAGCGACGGAGCACCACGCGACCTTGAACGGCCCGCGCGGCGGTCTCGGCGGTCGCGATGCGGATCGCAAGCCAATCGGCTAGCTCCGCAACTTCCGTTGCCATCGGCCGAGGTTTGTCGTAGTCCGGGGGCGGCATCTCTCCCGCTCGCAGTCGCTCGACCACTGTGGACCAGCGCTCGCGCGTGCCGAGATCCGACAAATCCAGTTCCAAAAGATCCAGACGCAGCTTCCCCTGGGGCTTGCCTCCACCATGACAATCCAGGCAATAGCGATTCAGGAGCGGCCGAACCGAATCGTTGAAATGCTGGGCATCATCCGCCGCGCGTGAAGTCACCGGTACCGCCACGACCCAGGCCACAGTCAGCAGCGTCACACCAATGCCGACACCCATGCGCCGCTTGGACATCGACTTCTTCCCTCCCGCGGACTCGCGATCAAACCCTGACAATCAAGAACGTCATGTCAATTGATTGTCGATTGTCGAACCGGGCACCACAAGCCGACTACGGCTGTAAGACGCCATTCACGATGATCTGACCGGACACGTTGTTGCCGGGATCGGTGATGTCAAAGTCCT
>JBGTHH010000654.1:0-4765 GCA_041746275.1 Pirellulaceae bacterium
CAAGCCTTCCGGCATCAGCGAACGATTACTCTTATGCATCGAGACGATTTCATCGCCAGCGATGCGGATCGTCTCATCGGGCGTCGTTTGCAGCAAGGTGCCGTCAGGCGACTCGTAGACCACCAGTCCGTAATACACCTTGCCCGAACCGGTCACAATCTGGCTCGTCTGATACAACGGCGACACTTCCAAACTGGGATTCACAATGGCTGCGAACAGATCGTCGCGGGAGAACCTCGCTGCGGCACGAGCCAAGTCCGGCCCTAACCGCGACTGTCCCAAATGACAACGATGGCACGCTTGCTTCTCGAACACCTGCTTGCCCGCCGCCGCGTCGCCTTGGGACCAGTCGATGCTTGCCAGTCGTGCCTGCCAAGTTGCAGCGTCCGCACCACCAAAAGCCGCCAATCGCCGCGCCGCATCCGGATGCGATTTTGTGAACCAATCGAACCATGGTTGATACGCGGCGAACAAGTCGGCTTGTTCCTTGACTTCGATGCGTTGCTCCGTCCAGTGCGTTAACAAAGCCGCGAGCGACTCGCGAACGGAGCGGTACTGAGGGGCGGAACAATACTGCCGCAGGGCGCGCATGACGGCTGCCAATTCATCTTCCGCTACGTCACTCGGCAATCGAGACAAGGCATCCGCCGCTTGTCGCACCACCTCGGGTTGGGGCGAGCCGAGCGCTTCGATGAACCGGCTCCGATCCTCGGCCGCACCATGTTCTGCAAACACGCGGACGATCGCATCCCGCAACCGATAGTCGGTCCAGTGATCGCGTAGCAGCGGCAAGGTCTCGTCGGGTGGTAGGAGTCCCGCGATTTCCACCAACTCCGTGGTCCACGCCTCGTCGTCGCCGTTCGCTTCCACTTTCGAAATCAACTTGCTCGCGGCCTCAAGCTGAATTTCGCCGTTAAGTTTCAACACGAAGAGTCCATGCTCTGGCAAACCAAACTCCTCGCTGGCCAGCATCGCGGCCGGTAACCGCTCGTCCCGCTGGCAAAGCTGTTCGAAGACTTCGCCCACATGCGTGGGCCAGTTGCGGCTGGGATAGCGGCGATCGCTTCGCATCTTCGCGTGCAGGCGCAGCAGCGCGTCGGCGATGCGCTGCGTGGTCGCCTCGGAGCGCGGGCCATCGATCTGTGCCAACGCGGTCAAGAAGTGGAGATCGTCGAGCACGACACTACTCTCGGTCAACTGTGACGCGATGTGGGAAACGCGTTGTTCGGGAGCCACACGCAACATCGCGAAGAGCCGAGTCAGCTCAAGGTTCAGTTCAGGCGACGAACTCGGAAACCAAGCATCCAACCGAGCGACTTCCGTGCTGTCGACTAGCGCGACGCGTGTGGAGTCGTTTGCCGTATAACCAGCGAACACGTCCGGGCGATCCGACGCGGGCAGGATGTCGCCGAGACTAAGCTGCAGCAAACGCACGGCCAACAATCGCTGATCCTCGTTCGTAATATGGGCGGTCGCTCCTAGTACCGAATCAAACTGTTCGAATCCCATCTCTCCACGATAGTGAGCGACGGCACCAAGACTGAGGTCCGCAGTTGGGTCGCCCATGGGAAATGGTTCGGTGGGACCGTCGTAACGTCGCGCGTACGCCAACATCGCGGCGGATCGCACGCGTCGCTCGGGATGTACTGCGATCGCCGACCAGTGAGCCGAGTCGGACGTGGCGGGAAGAGTGGCGAGGGTTTGTATCGCCTCCCAAGCCGCACGCTGCACGGCGGAGTCGTCGTGTGACGTCAAGCGAAACAACACGTTCGCGCCGGCTTCTCCTTGCGACCGACGACCGAGTGACCAGGCGACGCGGGCGAGCACCTCGCCGGGAGCCGACTCCAGCAGTTGTTCCGCCAATTCGACATTCACGCCCTGAAACGACTCCGTGAGAATCTCGATCGCGCGCAGCCGCTGGCGATTATCAAGTCGCGAGTTTAGGCTGGCCGCGACAAACGTTGCCGCGCCAAGATCGTGTGCTTGCGGCTCCCAGTGAGCACGCGACCAAGCCGCGAGTGGCTGATCGGCTGCAAGCACACGCGACAGGGCCTCGTCCGGTTGCTTCGTGGCCTCATCCAAACCGCCCGTGTAGCGGACTCGAAACACCGACCCACGCGTGCGGCGTCCTCCCACGGCCACGAACAGATCACCCTCGGGGCCAACCACCATGTCGACTGGCGCAAAGCCCACCTCGCCGGTCGTTTCGAGAAAGACCTCGACCTCGGTGTGGTACGAAGCACCAACGGGCTGCAGCGGAAAATGATAGACACGGCCTAGCGTCCAACAGCAACTGAAAACTCCATCGCGATACTTCGCGGGGAACTGGCGATGGCGATACACTTCGACGCCCGTGGGCGATCCGCGTCCGATCTCGGCCAGCCGTTCGACATTGTCAAAGAACCAAGCGGGCCGATTCCAGGCACGTTGCCAGCCCTTCAACACCCAACCATGATGCATTCCCTGCGCGATGTCGAACAATCGCGTTGGGCTGTACCAGGGAAGGTGATGATCCCGCTCGCCATCCGCATCGACGGTGAACAGTGCTCCGGCCGAGTTGAATGCCAGATCGTAAGGATTCCGGAAGCCCTCGGCGACGATCTCTGACTGTTTCCCATCCGGTGAGAATCGCAAAACCGCTCCGGATTGCGGTTCGTGGATGGGTGAACCGACCGTATTGGCGTGCTCCGTCGTCACACCGGCGTCGTTGCCACAAATCAAGTAGATCCAGCCATCGGGCCCTTGGACAAGGCCATTGGCTCCGTGTTCTGGAATCCGTAGATTCGCCCAACGTTCGGGTCGACCATCCGCCACGCCATCGCGATCGAGGTCGCGCAGCAGCCACAGTCCATCGTCCCCGGTATAGAGCAATTGGTCGCCCAGAAAGATCATGCCATGCGCGCCGCTTTTGGGGAGTGGCGAAAACAGAGTCGCCTCGTCGGCTCGCCCGTCTCCATCGCGATCATGGAGCGTCTTGACGTACCCGGCTCCCGAAACCACCACGCGCCCCCTCGCATCGAGCGTCATGGCGTAGATATCGTGAGCCAGATCGTCGTCGGCAAACAAGGTGACCTCGAACCCCTCGGGTACACGAATGCCCAAATCTTCCGCCGCGCGGCCGATCGCAACGGCTTGGCTCAAGACGAGGAGTACTGTGGTGGTTCGCAACATCTTGGTTCTCGACATGAGGCAATCCTCGTAGCTTGGGAATCGGCCATGGGGAACGCGCAATGTCGCTTCATGCTAACGAGCGCGGTCGACATCGACAAATGGGGCACATCAATTGGAGAGAGTCACTCGGCTGGTTGTCAGCGTGAGAAGCTGAAACCCCAATGCATGCCATGTCGCGGGTGCCGACGAAAGGGCGGGCGATGATAGTGGTAGGGAAACGGCGGGGCGACGTAATGATGCTCTTCGATGATTACGGGCGGAGGAGCACTGACCACCTGCGGCATCGGGGGAGGGCTTTGTTGCATCGTTTGCATCACCAGGTCGCTGACGCCCGCATTTCGCAGGGTAATCAGATCATCCACTGTGGGAACTTGAGCCACACCATTCGCACGCAGGTGGCTGGTGATCACACTATCGCTCAGCCCCGCTTGGGACATCGCGATCACATCCGGTATCGAGACGGCTCCAGCGAAACGACGTCCCATGCGCTGCTCGATTTCCGCGGCCGCTTTGGCAGCTTCGTGGTCGATCGTGTCGCCCACCAAGGTACCGGCCAAGGCACCAACCGCCGTACCGAGAATCGCACCGCCCGCAGTATCTCCATTGTGGCGTCCAATCGCGGCACCACCTAAAGCACCGGTGAGCGCGCCCAAGGTCGCTCCGCGTTCGGCGTAGTTCATCGAATGGCAACCACCGAATACGACCAGTAATCCGAGCGGCAGCAACGCGACCTGTGGCAGACGTGCGGGCATGTGACCTTTCCTGTCGGGAGTGAGTATGCGGATCGTGTCAGCATCCCCTTGGTTGGTCAAGAGAGAATCGCCGCTGCTAGCGATCACGCGCTCGCGCCACCATATACATACGGCCCGCGTATCTAAAGGGCACATGTCAGCGTTTAACCGTCAGCCGCACGAGAACGCTGATTTAGCGTCATACGTTAGCATGGTAAGGTGAAGAAGTTTTGAGGCGGGAGGACGGAACCATGTTGGCACATGAACCGTCGCTGTATGTTTCAGCGTGAACGTGAATCGCTTGCTTCACCTGAGAAGAAGGTGTACACCCGGCCGAACGGCTCATTGTCCTTCATGGTCCGCAGTTTCTGCCTCGTCCACCGTATCTTCCTCATAGTTCGTCAGTTCGTACTGAATCGATGGCCTCCGTGTGCCATTGCCAGGGAGCATGTCGGCTGGCGTCGGACGTTGCTCGCTCACTTCGCCCATCGAATCATAACCGGCTTCCGCGAACGCCGAACCGACGCGTCCGTGCGTCATGTCATGTCGCTGCCAACGGCCACCGTACGCGGGATACCCGTAGTCGTCGGGATTGCAACAGATCGCGCAGCCGAAGGTGGTGGAAACGAGCCCCAAGAGCCCCATGCTAATTAGCTTCCGAACCATGGCTACGCCTTATCGTAAGGGATCGCGCGAATCAAGAACGAGCATCCGTCGAGAGCAAATTCGACATTTCAAGCCACGAACTTTAGAGCGAGCTTAGCGGTTGTAGCGATTGTCCGGCCACGGCGCGACGCTAGCTGCCCTACTCCCGCCTCGTCAAAGCCCTTGGTACGATGCCCAGCTATGACCAATTCCCCCAT
>JBGTHH010000655.1:0-2574 GCA_041746275.1 Pirellulaceae bacterium
GGGGATTCATTGAGGCCGCGTATGTGTTCGAACGCCAACTCGTTTTCGCCGATGGCCCTCCCTGGAAACATGACCTGAATGAAACGGTCATGATCCGAGGTGGATTGGTCTATTAAGAGAAATTACCTCCTCGCCGACGCGCGTTCGTTTCGTCGGTCAATAGGGTCAGGATGATCCGAAGTGCTATTCATCTCGGGATTGCTTGGACGACAATCCTCGTCGCTCCAGCCTTGGCGCAATCGCCCCCGCCCCAGTTCGAACATCCACACCTGATGTATCGCGGCCCCGATCCGACGTCAAATTACTTTTGGCCGGGCGCGACGGACGCCGTGTCGGGAGATGCGACGTTGACGCGGCTGCCGCCGACCAACGAGTCGAATCTAGGGCCAGCATTTCAATATAGCGAGGCCTACGACCAACTGACGCAGCCGCCCGAGTTGGACTATTTCGCAGTTCCCGGCATCGCGAGTCGTCCCACCGAGCACAAGAGCGGCTTCTTTCAAAAGGTCTCGGTGAGTGCCGCTTATATCGATCGCGGCGGTCTCGATAGCTTCGGAGTGAACGAAGTAGACTTGTCGGCAACGTTTGCCATTCCGGCACCGACGCGTGAATGGCCCATGTTGATCACGCCCGCGTTCAATATGCGTTTCTTGGATGGTCCTCAAACTCCGGATCTTCCCGCCCGGCTGTATGAAACCTATATCGATTTTCTGTGGATCCCGCGTGTCAGTGAACGGTGGACGGGGATCTTCTCCGTGGCTCCGTCGCTGTACACCGACTTTGAAGCCGATGCGGAGGCCGCCTTTCGCCTAACGGGTAAAGCGCTCGTGCGCTACGACTGCATTCCCAATCGCTTGCAGCTTGTCGCGGGGGTGTTGTTCTTGAATCGCGATGATATCCGAATCCTGCCCGCCGGCGGATTGATTTGGAATCCGAGTGACGATCAGCGGTATGAGATCATCTTCCCTCGCCCCAAACTGGCACATCGCATTGCGGCATTCGATGGACAGGAGGATTGGCTGTATCTGGGAGCGGAGTTTGGCGGCAACACGTTCGCCATCGAACAAGCGGGAGTGCCGGACAATGTGACCTTGCTAGACTACCGCGTGTTGGTCGGCCTGGAACGCAAAATGAACGGCGGAGCCGGATTTCGCATCGAAGTCGGCTATGTCTTCGCACGCAACGCGAGCTTCTCGTCGGGGATTCCCGATGTCGGTGCCGACAGCACCGCACTGGTCCGCGGTGGGTTTAGCTATTGAGCGAAATTTCCGTAACCTGGGAGTCTGTTTGTGCAGTCGAAAACCCTGCTAGTCACGAAACGCTTCTCGGTCGAGGAAGTCGAGCGTCTTACCGAGGATGGATCGACGCGCACGCGCGCCGTGGTGCGACACCCGGGGGCGGTGACCATCCTGCCCATGGTCGATGCCGAACATGTCTGTCTCATTCACAATTACCGCGAATCGGTGGACCAGACTTTGATCGAACTTCCCGCCGGGACCATGGAGCCGCCCGAACCTCCACTGGAGACCGCCCATCGCGAACTCATCGAGGAAACGGGCTATCGCGCTCGGCACATGGAGGAGCTCCATGCTTTCTATCTGTCTCCGGGCATACTTGACGAACGTATGCATCTCTATTTGGCGACCGACCTCGAACAAATCGGTGCCGCGCGCGAACCCGGCGAGGAAATCGAGAACCTGGTTGTGTCTTGGCGGGAGGCGCTGGAGTTGATTCGCCAACGAAAGATTCAGGACGCGAAAACCATCGTCGGCTTGCTCATGTACGACCGACTCCGCTCGTCGCAATGATGACGACAACTATCGACCACACCACCGTACGTCAGGCTTTCCAGCCTGACCAACTTCCCGTACGTCGCAATGATGACGGCTTCCATTGACCACACCACCTACTCGCCGTCTTGTCGTAAGTCGAAAACTTCCGACGACGTAACTATGCTCGGCGACCCAATTCGGTGATTGGCTGTCCCTGGCTGAGCAGCGGGATGGGGCGACCGGCAAAATTGGGAATGGCGATGTGCTCGAAATCGATTCCCAAGTGGCGATAAATGGTCGCCAGAAAATCCCCCGGTCCGACACGCCGCTCGATCGGGTCCTCGCCTCGCCTGTCGGTGGCTCCGATCACCTGCCCCGTCTGAATCCCACCACCGGCGAACAGCATCGTGTTGGCTCGCGGCCAATGATCGCGACCGGGTTGGATCGTACCCGCCTCGCCGCTCGCCACACCCCCGCCGCTGCTGGCGACATAAGAGATTCGCGGTGTTCGTCCAAACTCGCCCGTCACGACCACCAGCACTCGTCGATCCAGGCCACGGGCATACAGATCCTCGATCAAGGCGGAGATGGCTTGGTCGAAGAATGGCGCACGATACTTATTGGCATCAAAAACGTGATGATTCACCGCATGGTCGTCCCAATTGGCCACACGGCCACACAACGGACCATCGAACTCCGTAGTGATGATCTCGACTCCGGCTTCGACCAAACGACGAGCCAGCAGGCATTGCTGTCCCCACTGGTTACGCCCATAGCGTTCGCGGACGGCAGTCGGCTCGTG
>JBGTHH010000656.1:0-6539 GCA_041746275.1 Pirellulaceae bacterium
GACCAGCGACGAAATCTTGATACCGGCGAGCGACTCGAAGATGTCATCGATCGACTTAGCACGGCGAACGCGTACGTCGGTGCCGCGCCCATCGCCGAGGCGCTGGCTCGCGGTGCCGATTTAGTAATCACGGGACGCGTCGCCGATCCCAGTTTGACCGTCGGTGCCTGTGTGCATCACTTTGGTTGGAAGTGGGACGAGTGGGATCGCTTGGCGGGTGCCACGATTGCCGGACACTTGATCGAATGCGGCACTCAAGTCACCGGCGGCATCTCGACTGACTGGCTCGACGTGCCGAACGCCTCACGGATCGGGTTTCCGATCGTGGAAGTCGAGCAGGACGGCAGTTGCGTCGTGACCAAACCCGCGGGGAGCGGCGGACGAGTGACCGAGGACACGGTCAAGGAACAACTGCTCTATGAGATCGGCGATCCCGATAACTACCTCTCGCCGGATGTGATTGTGTCGTTCCTGTCGTTGGACGTTCGGACCCAGGCGGCGGATCGGATTCAGGTCCAAGGTGCTAAAGGACGCCCGGCCCCTGCCACGTTCAAAGTCAGCGCGACTTGGCAACATGGGTATCGCGCGGCCGGGCAGCTCACCGTGTATGGCCACGACGTGCTCCGCAAGGGGCACCGCGCCGCCGAACTGGTGCTCGAACAACTTCATCGCGAAGGCATCGCGTTTCGCGAGACGGTTGTGGAGTTGATCGGCTCCGGTGCCTGTTGGCCGAACAGCCGCGATGAGTCGACTCGGGCGGCGACGCCGGAAGACGAGCTGCAAGATGCCGTATTGAGAATCGCCGTGGCGGATGATTCACGTCAGGCCGTCGAACGCTTCACACGCGCGCTGATGCCGTTGATTACCGCCGGTCCTCCCGGTACGACCGGCTACGCCGAAGGTCGGCCGCGCGTCCATCCCCACTTCGCCTTCTGGCCGTGTTTGATCGAGCGGGAGCGAGTGGTTTCGCAAGTCGAGCTACTAACCGATGCCGACGGGACGGCTCCGCGTCGCCTGGCCGCCGATGGACCTATCGCAAGTTCGGCTGCGTTAGCACACGTTGATGAACCCATGCCTCGTCGTGATCCGACGACATCGCCGCGCCGACTCGCGGACATCGCGCTCGCGCGTAGCGGCGACAAGGGCCGACATGCCAACATCGGGATCATCGCGCGCGAAGCCCCAGACTTTGCCTTGCTGCGACGGGAAGTCACCTCCGAGCGGGTCACCCGTCATCTGGGTATCTCCGCATTATCGCGGGTGCAACGTTATGAGTTGCCAAATCTCGGTGCCTTGAACTTTGTGGTGCGAGATATTTTGAATAGTCCGCTACGATTGGACGCTCAAGGCAAAGCGTTGGGACAAGTCCTGTTGCGAATGCGGCTGGGCGAGGACGCCGAGAACACGGATTCAACGCCGACTTAAGGAGATGGAAGATGACCTCGAACCGAGAAGCAACCGAGCGGACAGAACTGCGCGAGCAACAGGTGCGTCAAGCGGAAGAGCTGTTGTTTGTGGGACATTCGACACGGAGCTTTGCCAAGGAGCTGTATCACGGGCGCTGGTCGGCCGATCTGGTGCTGCCCTATCCGCGACTCGCGGGCGAGGCCCAATCGCAAGTCGATACGGCATTGAGCGAGCTGCGTGCTTTCTGTGATGAACGGCTCGATCCCGCCGCGATTGATCGGCAGGCCGACATTCCTCGCGAGGTCATCGACGGGCTCGGCCAACTCGGCGTGCTCGGCATGACGGCCCCGGTGGTGGTCGGTGGCCGAGGCTTCTCGCAACTGGCCTACTGTCGGCTGCTGGAGGAACTTGGCTCGCGGTGCAGTGCCACATCCATCTTCGTCAACGCCCATCACTCGATCGGCATGCGAGGTCTGTTGCTGTTCGGCACCGAAGATCAGAAGCAGCGTTGGCTGCCCGATCTGGTCAGCGGACGGAAGTTGGCCGCGTTCGCATTGACCGAACCCCAAGCCGGATCGGATGCCGCGAATGTGCAAACGCAAGCCACACCGTCCGCGGATGGATCGTCGTACGTCTTGAATGGCGAGAAGCGTTACATAACGAACGGTGCCTTGGCCGATGTGCTGACGGTGATGGCGCGGACACCCGTACCGGGCCGCGAAGATACCGCCGTCACCGCCTTCCTGGTGACTCCCGACATGCCCGGCTTTCGTGTCGTGGAACCACGCATGGAAAAACTGGGAATCCGGGGCACGGCCACAGCTAAGCTGGCCTTCGAGAACATGACAGTGCCGGCAGCGAACATCTTGGGTCAACCGGGCAAAGGGCTGCGCGTGGCGCTAACGGTCCTCGACTTCGGCCGCACCACGTTCGGTGCCTGTTGTACGGGAGCGGCCAAGAGTTGCCTGCGGCTCGCCACGGGACATGCTCACCAACGAGTTCAATTTGGACGGACGCTCGCGGAGTTCGAGTTGGTTCAACAGAAACTGGCTCGCATGTCGGCTTGGATTTATGCCATGGAAGCGATGACGAACGTGACGGCTGGCTTGATCGATCGCGGACTGGAAGACTACATGCTCGAGACCGCCATGCTGAAGGTCTACACCACGGAGGTTCTGTGGACGATCGTCAACGACGCGTTTCAAATTCATGGTGGTGCCGCGTACTTCACCGACAATCCTCTGGAACGCATGTTGCGCGACGCGCGGATCAACCAAATTGGCGAAGGTGCGAACGAAGTGTTGATCTCCTTCATCGGGCTCGTCGGGATGCGGGAACCAGGAGAACAACTGAAAGCCGTCTGGGAGGGTTTGCAGCGACCCTGGCGTGGGCTCGGTACGTTGAGCCGCTTCCTGGCCGGTGAAGCGCGGCGTCGCTGTGGAACTCCACAGGTTCCGGTGCAGTCCGCGGAACTGCTCCCCGCCGCGCGGCAAATTGGTCGTCTGACAAAACGCTTGGGTTTGCAGGTCCAACGCGCGTTGATCCGCCATCGGGAAGAAATCCTCGAACGCCAACTGGTACAAGAACGGATTGCCACGATCGCGATGGAGTTGTACGCGTCGTCGTGTGTGCTCAGCCGTCGCGAGGCGGAACTGCGGCAAGCAGCGGGACGCGCGGATACTTCGGGAGACGCCGAAGCTGCGGACTTGTTCCTCAAGCTGTCCGCGCGACGGATTCAATCCAGTTTTCGTGAGCTGGATGACAACCTGGACCGCGAGATTCTGAAGGCTAGTCGCGGTACCACGAGGTAACGCTCAGATGCGTCACGCAGTCTCGACCGCCGCGGCATCCTGCAACCCGAAGTGAGCGATTGCCATCTCGCGCAGTTTGTACTTCTGGATCTTGCCCGTCACCGTCGTGGGAAAACTGTCCACGAACCAGACATAGCGCGGTGTCTTGAAATGGGCGAGTCGGGCACGACAGAACTCGCGAATGTCGTCCTCACTGACCGTGGCGCTGCGTCGGCGGCGGATACAAGCCACAATCTCCTCGCCAAAGCGACGATCCGGAACCGCAGTGACTTGCACATCCTCCACGTCGGGATGCTCGTGCAATAACTCCTCGATTTCGCGGGGCGAAATGTTCTCGCCGCCGCGAATGATCATGTCCTTCAAACGTCCCGTGATGCGGAAATAGCCATCGGGCTCGCGTAACGCCATGTCTCCCGTATGCAACCAACCGTCCCCATCGATTGCGGCGGCGGTCAGCTCCGGTTCGCGATAGTAGCCCAACATGACATTGTGTCCGCGTGTACATAGCTCGCCGGACGCGCCATCGGCAACCGTCGCGCCACTCGCCGGATCGATCACCTTGGCCTCGACCCCAGGCAGCACGCGCCCCACGGTGCCCACACGCTTGGCCAGCGGATCATCGGTTCGCGTCATCGTGATCAGCGGCGACGCTTCGGTCTGACCATAGCCAATCGTGATCTCGCGACATCCCAGCTCTTGTGTTACGCGTTTCATCAGCTCGATCGGACAGGGGCTGCCCGCCATGATGCCGGTACGCAGCGACGACGTATCCCGCTCGCTCAAGTCGGGCTGTTCAAACAGGGCGATGAACATCGTGGGGACGCCATACACGGCCGTACAACGTTCGGCTTCGAGCGCCGCCAAGGTTGCCGCCGGATGAAAACTCTCGTGGGGAAACACCATCGCCGCGCCACTGACAACGGCACACAGTGTCCCCAGCACGCAACCGAAGCAATGATACAACGGCACGGGAATGCAGATCCGATCTTGTTCATCGAACTTCTGGCACTCGGCCGCATAGTAGGCGTTGGCCAGCAGGCCACGATGCGTCAACAAAGCTCCTTTGGGATTGCCGGTCGTCCCCGAGGTGTATTGCAAGTTAATGGGATCGGTAGCATGTACGGCACGGAGGGCATCTTCCCACACGGAGTCAGACACAGCCGTTCCCGCCGCGCAAAAATCCTCCCAAGTGTACATACTCGGATGGTTCGCCCCACGCAGGCGCACGATGTGGCGCAGCCGAGGAAAGCGTTTGCTGTGCAGCTCGCCAGGCACTGCCGTCGCCAGCTCAGGACAGATTTCGGCCAGGATCTGGTCGTAGTTCGAGGACTTGAACTGCTCGATGAGAGCCAAGCCACGAATTTCGGATTGAGCCAGTGTGTAAGCCAATTCGGCGGGGCGATACGACGGGTTGATGGTCACGAGCACGACGCCAATCCGCGCGGTGGCGAATTGCAGGAGAACCCATTCCGGCCAATTGGTCGCCCAGACTCCGAAGTGATCGCCGCGTTGAAATCCCAAACCGAGCAGCCCGCGCGCGACACGATTCACTTCCTCGTCGAAGCTCTTCCAACTCAGCCGCAATCCCGCTTGGCAAAACACTAACGCATCGCGTACGGGAAATCTTTCAGCGGTTTCGGCCAGCACCTGTCCAATCGTGCGACCTTCGAACCATGGAACATCGTGCATCGTTCACCTTCCGAGCCAAGAGGCGGTTGTGAGTGCGAAAAGGTGGAGATCAGTACGTCGTTCATTATACGAACGCTTGTTGGTTGGCGTCCAAGTGGCCGACCAAGAGGAAACACGCTTCATGGTACTCGTAATTCGTTCCCTTTTGGTTTGAAAGTTTTTCCGCACGCAGTCAACCATCCGGTGGAGGTTCCGGCTCAAATCCCCGCTGGTTTCGCTGTCTGGCAGACACTGATAGACTTGTGCCGACGCAACGGGTAAGGGCGAATTAAGGCAGCCAAGCAATGACCAACTTAATCAACGGATTGGTTAATCCGTTTTTTGAACGTCCGATTCTAAACTCTCCTTATGCCTGCCCGCTGCGGCACTGGGAATTGGACGGTCAGGGACAGCCGACACAGAAAATCACGGAAGCCCGGCGACGCGCTGAATTCATCACCCCGATCCCCAAGCCAAAGAAGCGAAAGAAGTCCCAGCAGCAAGAGATTGTGTTCGACGAGGGTGCGGGGCTCTCGACTCAGGAGCAACAATACGATCCCACGTCGATCATTAACGAGGTTCGCGGACATGTCGACCGTTGGCGGGCCCTGCCCAATCCCAGCGATTGGCAAGTCACGCCGGAAACCGCCCGCCTGCTCCAGCACTGGCGAAACCACGACTTCGCCAGCGTCCGCCCGTTCTTCTGCCAGGTGGAAGCGGTTGAAACAGCGATCTGGCTCACCGAAGTGGCACCCCACTCGAAGGCAGGCAAACGTCTGCTTGATCATCTAGCCAGCGCCAACCATGACGCCAACCCCGAGCTGTCGCGTCTGGCTCTGAAGCTTGCCACCGGTGCCGGCAAAACGACCGTCATGGCGATGCTGATCGCGTGGCAGACGGTCAACGCGGTGCGCCGGCAGGGGAGCAAAAAGTTCACCCGTGGCTTTCTTGTCGTTACGCCGGGCCTGACGATCAAAGATCGACTCCGTGTGCTTCAACCGCATGATCCCGACAGCTATTACGCCAGTCGCGAACTGGTCCCCGGTGACATGCTCGACGATCTCCATCGCGCGAAGATCGTCATCACGAACTACCACGGCTTCAAACTGCGGGAGCGCATCGAATTGTCGAAGGGCGGGCGACAACTGCTACAAGGCCGTCGGGGCGACGAACTAAACACGTTGGAAACCGAAGGCCAGATGCTCCAGCGCGTCATGCCCGACTTGATGGGCATGAAAAACATCCTGGCCCTCAACGACGAGGCCCATCACTGTTACCGCGAGAAACCGCAGGCGACCGACGACGAAGACCTCACGGGCGACGAGCGGAAGGAAGCCGAGAAGAACAACGAAGCTGCTCGCCTGTGGATTTCAGGCCTCGAAGCGGTTAATCGCAAACTCGGACTGGCCCGCGTATTCGACCTGTCCGCCACGCCCTTCTTTTTGCGCGGCTCCGGCTACGCCGAGGGGACGCTCTTTCCCTGGACGATGAGCGATTTCTCGCTGATGGATGCCATCGAGTGCGGTATCGTCAAATTGCCCCGCGTTCCGGTGGCGGAGAACATTCCCGGCAACGAAATGCCGGTATTCCGTAATCTGTGGGAGAACATCCGCAAGGACATGCCCAAGAAGGGGCGTCGTTTAACCGTCAGCC
>JBGTHH010000657.1:0-5380 GCA_041746275.1 Pirellulaceae bacterium
CCCCGTGAACTCGGCGCGACGATGAGTTGTTGGAATGTTGCAATCGCATCGAAGTCGCCATGCAATCGCATCCGAGGCGAGACGACAAAACGGAAATTGCCGAGCGTTCCCGGCCGGTACATGCGGAGGCCGTCGGGGCGGGCTTTGATATGCTCCTCCCAACCGGCGTCGTAAACATGGAACCGGTACAGTGGAAAACCGTCGCGAACAAAATCGTGTTCAAACACAGCGGTCAGTTCCGGCAGGCGCTCGTCGAGAAAGTCCGCTCCGACACCCGCCAACACCTGTTCGGCGACCGCCGGCAATTGGCGCGGCCAGTCGCCTCGCCAGATGATATTGCGGACGCGAGCTTCGGTTTGGCCGGCGTAGTGAAACAGCCCGAAGGTTCGCTGATTGGCCGACTCCAGATCTCCCTCATAAACTAGTTGGTTATTCAAAGTCAGCCGGACGGTGTCGCCCGACAGATTGAGCCGCAACCGGTTCCACCCGTCGGCGATCAAAGGCAGCGTGTCGGGGCCTCGCCGGTTCGCCGGTTCTTCATCAAGGTTGAATGGATCGAGGCCCGTGCGATCGTGTGGCCCATCCGTCACCCAGTGAATGCGAACACCTTGAGGAACTAGAACGAAAGTCCGGCGGTCCAATGCCGGATGGACAAGGGCTTCGCCCGCCGAGTAATAGAACTCGTACTCAATCACGCCGTCCTCCAGCATCGGACGGTGATATCTGAGCAGACTTTCGAGACCCGACCCCGGCAGATCCGCTCGCCGCTTTCCGATGATCCCGCCGCCATTCAACTGACGGTCGTAGTGCCAGTCGCCGTCCACGTCGCCAATCGTTTCGGCGAAGTACGGATACCAACCCGACAGGTCATCGAGTGCCGAGATGCGAACTTGGTCGGGAATCTCCGGCGTTCCGGTAATGCGAACATCACGAGCGCCGCCGAAGCCAAAGTAAGGACTTCGGATCGCGAGCCACGGATCGTGTTCCGGCGGCAACGGCTGCTCGTGGATGCGCCGCCCGTTGAAGAATGTTGTGGCGAGCCCGTCTTGGACAATGGTTCGAGACCGAATCCACTCACCTGTGTCCGGCAGGCGTGGTTCGAGTGCGGTTGGCGGTCGCTCATTGCCAACTCTTCCGGTGGCATAAGATAGATGGTCGACCAGCGGCGCGACCCAGGTTCCCGCCACCATCACCTGCGTGTCGCGCCATCCGAAACCGCCGACTTCGCACTCGACCTCAAAGTTGCCTCGAAGCGGGATGTGGTAGTACAGAAAGTCGTCCGAGTGCGCCGCAAGATGATCGATCTGGCCGGGTGCCAGTTGCCAGCGCGCGGCGGGGAATCCTTGACCGCGAGATCGTGCGGTCGTGCGACTTGTTGGCGACCAGTGGTTAAGAACAAGAGACGAGTTTTGCTCGGCGAGCGGCGAGTTCGCCGAATCGGCGAGAGTAAGTTGACCGACCAATGCACCGATCCACCGCTCCCACGCCTCTGGGCCTCGCGCCCGATCGTATCGCAGCGCCCGTTGGATATAAGTTACCATGTCGCGAGCCGCTTCACGTAGCTGCGGAGATTGTACACCTTGTTGAATCACAAGCGTCTCCGGCCACTGCTCGGAGAATTGTGTGTGGTCGTTGGACAACAGCAATCCCTCCAACTCGTCGAGTTGTACGTTGGCGCTGACGTTGTCTTCGCGAGCACGATGGATAAGTGCGAGCATGGTGGCTTTCGATCGTGACGCGGTGCTCCCGGCCGAAGGAGCTTGCTCGACCCGCAGTCGCAGCTCTTCGAGCCGATTCAGGTCCTTGGCGAGTTGCACGAGATCCAAAGCAGGCGAAACCAGTTCGCCGCCAGTTGCGATACCCGTTTGCTTTGCGGCTGCGGCGATCGGCGGTGCGGGATCGCTGGGCGTGAAATCGAAGGCCGTCCGCAGCGTCTCATGGTCATCGCTCGGCAAGACCCAATCGGTGAGAAACGCGTAACGTTCCGCAAGCGGCAGTGCTGCCGCGCGTTCGCGCACGCCGAGCACCGAGGCAGCGACTTGCCGGTCGTCGAAGATCGCACCCAGGACGCGCCGCTTGGATGGCGAACGATTTGGATCGGCAGCCACCGCCAAGTTGGCGAGTTGTTCGGCCGATAACCGCTCCGGCCAGTCGCCTCGCAGGACGACATTGCGGACATGAGCCTCAGTGCGACTGCGATCGTGATAGAAGCCGAAAGTGCGGTCGTTCTCCAGCTCCATCTTCCGCAGGTAGATCGTGACATCGTTTAGCGACAGCGTGAGGATGTCTCGCGCCAGTGCGACCGTCACGCGGTTCCAATCGCCCGGATTGAGAGGCAGCGGGCGCGGGCCGCGCCGGTTGAGCGGTTCGGCGACGGCGTTGTCGATGGGAAGCCCCGTCCACTCGTCGTCGCCATCCGTCGTCCAGTGCAGTCGCACGCCGTCCGGCTCGATCAAGAACACGAGCCGCCCCAGCGCCGGATGCACTTCGGTCTGACCCGGATCGTAATGAAACTCGTAGCTGATCGACTCGTCATTCTGCAGCGGCCGCTGGTAATCGAGGCGGCTTTCCCGATCGACCTCCGCGGTTTGCTCAGCGAGTCGACCACCGTAAATGATCCCCTCCTCGGCGAACCACTCGTCCTGGTTGGCAGACCGGGCGGTGCTACCTGTGGCAAAAATATTTGGGGCAAGAATAGGGGGAGCAGGGGCTTGGGCGCCCGATATTTTTGCCCCACCATTTTTTTGCCTCGTTCTTCCCAGCACCCAACCTCGTAGCGAATCGCCCTGTGACAGGTGTACTTCGCGTGGAATGACTGGATTGCCGGTGATGTACAGACGTCGAAAGACCGGATCTCGATCGCCGAAGGCGTGGAGCCCGATCCAAGGACTCGCTGATTGTTTCGACGGATCGTGCCGCATGGGGTGACGGTTGGCCGAGAAAGTGACTCCATCGGATGTGGACTCGATCGACAACCGATTGAACTTGACCCGTCGGACGTCGGTTACGAACGGGCAGGGTCGCCGCGCGACTTCGCCGCCGCTGGCATCCCAAACCCGCAACAGACGTTCGTCGCCCGAGACGCCATAGCCAAGCCCGCCATAGGCGACTCCGCTCTCGGCACCGCCGCCACGCCCACCGTCTTGTGTCTCGACCGTGAATTCGAACTCGCCGGCCAGCGGGTACTTGAAGAGCAGATAGTCGTGACCAGAACCCGCCAGATGAAGAAGGTGATCTTCGTGTGATAGCCAGATCGGGCGGACTGAACCCCGAGCGTTCGGCCACGCATTGTAGCCGCTTGCCGGAACCCACAGTTGGAGATCCGACGTAGTGATCACAGCGCCGCTCGAATCCTCGAAGCGTCGCCCGACTGCTATCGCATGAGCATAACGCAGAAAGGGGCGCAGCAGCGATTCGCCACCGTCCGTCTGCTCGCTCTTGGTCTTGAAGATGTCTTCGCCAATTGGCTGCAACCACGAGTGTGTTAAGCAGGCGGCCGCGATGACCAGTTCCGCGTTTGACGACGACGCCTCGGTCGACTTCCGCACATTCAACGCATGTTGGTCGAGATCATCTCGAAAGTCGTCATCCTGGCGTGTCGCGCTGACGATGCGAATGAGCGTGAGCAGGAGCTGGACGTTAGGTACATTTTCTTTCGCGAGCTGTGAAACCTCCGCGGTCAACTGACGCAGGTTGCCGCTTTCGTCGGCCGCCTTCGACAGCTCCCAGGCCGTGCTGAACAGGCCGCGGATTCCACCTATCTCCGCGACCGCGAACGAATCGCGTCGCGGCTGCTCGCCCAACGCTCGGGCAAACACGGATGGCGGCGCGTCTGTTGGAGTAATGGAAGTCAACACGCGGATCGTGCGACGTGCTTCCATCGGCATGCTCCAAGCATGAAGCAGTTCGAATCGCGCGTCGCTGTCCATCGCGGCCAGATGGCGATTCAAACTTCCGGCTGCGCCGGCCAAACCATTATCTAAGTCCTCGCGGAGCGGCACATCGAGGTCGGCAGCTTCTCGCAGGATCGCCATTGCGTCGTGGAGATGCCCCGTGCGAAGGTACTTGTGGGCGACTTCGGCCAAACGCCGCGACCATTGATACCTGCCCTCCAGACCTGGATTGCTCGCGTGCTCGACGCGATACAGCTCAAGCAGCGTCATGAGCTGTTCACGGGCCTTCTTGGGATCGCCTTGCTGGAAGCTCTGGCGCGCGGCTAGCTTCAACGGACGCGAGGATGTCGAGGCCCCTGATTCCGTGGTGCTGGCCTGCTGGGCTTGCGTTTCCAGGCCCATCGCCACAACAAGAAGGAAGAAAATCGCGAGTCTTGTGAGGGATCTTCGACGGTGGCGGCTTTGTTGAGACCCACTTGGCTCTGGTAGATCAATCGAATTCCCATTCCAGATTTCTGACATGTTCGATGCGTCATTAACAGGATTCGGCCGATCCGAGAGCGCGCGAAGCAACCCATCGCACTTCCGCGTCACATGTTTGTCGTTGGAGATTCTACAATCACGCATGGATTCCGTCCGTCTCCCGATTGTCGCAGCCGCCCATCAAGATGCAATTACTTGTTGCTCTTGACGCTGGCATAGGCTTCAATGCCCTTAAAGCTTAACTCGCAATCATCAAACGAGTTGCAGCTTTCTCCGTCTCACGACCCAGCGAATCTCACGATTTTTGCTGCGTGAACCAGAAGCATCAAGCGACCATAAGGCATGACGACTGAGCTGGAATCACGGCTCTGCCGTTCCGAGTAACGAAAGATCCGAGGCCACCTTGAACGATTCCGATCTCGTGCGACGACTGAGACAACGAGATCCGGCGGCTTTCCAGTGTTTAAGTGAACGCTACCTGCCGGCGGTTTGGCGATTTGTCTACATGCGAGTTGACGGCGACTCGCATCTCGCCGAGGACATTGTCAGCGAGGCGGTGCTGGCGCTGGTCCGAGCCCTATCGGACGAATCGACGGACGAGATCGAGAACCCGGGCGGTTGGCTACGGTCGGTTGCTAATCACAAAGTTCAGGATCATTACCGGGCTGCCGCCCGCGTGCGGCACTTGATTGACGATGCCAAACAGACTGCTGAGGCGGATACCCGAGATGACCCGGCCAAGCGTCAGGAAACGCACGAAGAGCGTGCCGAGGTGCGGCGCGCGATGGACGAGCTTTCCGATCAGCACCGCACGGCACTGGAATGGAAGTATCTCGACAAGCTCAGTGTCCGTGAGATCGCGGATCGTTGGGAGACGACGGAGAAGGGGGTCGAGTCGATCTTGTTTCGTGCTCGTCGCGATTTGCGCATGCGATTGTTACAGACCAGCATCGGCGACGAAGTGCGCGGCGGACACACAACAGCGTCTCGGTCATCGAAACAAC